>JANNPG010000667.1:0-4159 GCA_031399805.1 Betaproteobacteria bacterium
CCAGAATCTTGACGCCTTCGAAGGGTCGCATTGAGTCTGTCTTCCTTTATGTCTATTGTTAGTGAAGCTCTGATTAATTCCTCAACCGTTCGCCCTGAGGTATCGAAGGGTGAACGCATTCTCTCGGTACATATTTTGTCCGTGCCCTTCGATACCTCAGGACATGCTTCTATACATCAGCACGAACGGAATCAATCAGGGCTTCCTTAGGTGAATTACCCGACGTGTTTCGCCAGAAACTCGAGCGTGCGTTTACGCGCGAGCTGGGAGCTTTCCGCGTTATACGAGCCGCGCTGGTCGCAGTTGAAGCCGTGGCCCGCCGCATAGAAGTAATGCGTCTGGCTCGTGTGCGCGGCGGCGACTTCCTGCGCCTTATCGAGCGGGATCGAATGATCGGTCTCGCCCCAGTGAAACATCACCGGGCATTTCGGCTGTTCGGCTACGAGCCCCGGGATGCCGCCGCCGTAATACGGTGCCGCGCAGGCGAGCCCCGCGAGAGTGGACGCCGCTTTCCATGCGACGGTGCCACCCCAGCAATAGCCGACAATGCCGGTCTTGCCGGCGGACGCGACGTTTTTCATCGCGGCGGCGACATCCTTCATCGCGTCGTCCAGTTTCATCTTCTGCATGATGCCGCGGCCGACTTCGATGTCCTCCGGCGTGTAGCCGATATCGAGGCCGGGTTGCACGCGATCGAACATCGCCGGCGCAATCGCGAGATAGCCGTCCGCCGCGTACTCGTCGGTGACTTTCTTGATGTGGCTGTTGACGCCGAAGATTTCCATCACGACGATCAGCGCGCCCTTCGGTTTGCCCTTGGGCTCGGCGCGATAAGCGGAAAAATTGTGGCCGTCGGCGGCCGTCAGTTGAATCATGTTGCCCATGGTTTATTCCCCTTGTTATGGTGGCTGGACTGGTGGAAGCCGAAAATTATACCCTGCGCGGTCCCTCCCTTGCAGGGCGCGCACTGGCTTGCATGCCAGTGCCGCTCGAACGGCACGGGCCATGGCCTGCGAATTCCCGCTCTCGCCCCCTAGCCCCTCCACCCCTCAAGGGGGTGCTATAACGAGTCCCGGCGGGCGAGGGGAACGTCGAGCGGAAATAGTTTGCCAACCATTTCCGGAACATTCAGTCTGGCGGCGGGTTTGGATGGCGTCGACGCGTATGATACGCTGACATAGCGTGTGCGACATGCGCCGGTGCGACGCGATTGCACGCGCTTTCGGCGCCCGGAGGAAATAATGCATAACAATATTTTTCACGCCCTTGTTGCGGGCATTGGCATAACAAGCATCGTTCTGTGCGCAAACGCAGTCGCGCAGCCCTATCCCGCCAAATCCGTGCGCCTCATCGTTCCGTACGCGCCGGGCGGGCTGGACGCGAGCAGTGAGCAGGGCTCCCTCCGGGATGCGACCGTCCGCGAGTCGGCCGCGGCCGCCGTGTTGATCGCGCAGGCATCAATCCCACGCGAGCGGTATCCAATTCGCCCAATTCGTTTGATCGTGCCCTACGCGCCAGGCGGCGGCGTCGATATCGTCGCGCGCACGCTGGGGCAGGAATTGACCAAGCGGCTCGGACAGCAAATCGTGATCGAGAACAGAACCGGCGCCGGCGGCAATATAGGCTCCGACGTGGTGGCGAAAGCGACACCCGATGGCTATACGTTGCTCATCGCCTCGCCCGCGAATGCGATCAATCCCAGCCTTTACGCCAAAATGCCGTTCAATCCGGTGCGCGATCTTACGCCGGTCGCGCTGATCGCCACCGTGCCGGCCGTGCTGCTCGCCAGTCCCTCCCTTCCCGCCAAGACCGTCAAGGAACTCGTTGCGCTCGCCAAAGCGAAGCCCGGCACGCTCAACTTCGGCTCCGGCGGCAGCGGCACCACGGAGCACCTCGCGGGCGAGATGCTGAACTCACAAACCGGCATCGACCTCTTGCATGTCCCGTACAAGGGCGGCGCCGCGGTGCTGCCCGATTTAATCAGCGGGCAGATTTCACTGTTCTTCGTCAATCAACTGTTCGCGCTTCCGTACATCAAGGCGGGAACCGTCAAGGCGCTCGGTGTGGCAAGCGATGAGCGCTCAGCCGCGCTGCCCGACGTACCGACATTTGCGGAAGCCGGTTTCGCGGATTTCCGCGTCTCCGTCTGGTACGGGATCATGGCGCCGGCGGCAACGCCGAAAGCGATTGTCGACCAGCTCAACCGCGAAATCGTCGCCGCACTCGCATCCCCCGGGATGAGCGAGCGCCTGCAAGCGATGAGCGCCAAGCCGCTGCCCGGTACGCCCGGGCAGTTCGCGGCGTTTTTCACCGACGAAATGGCGCGCTGGGCGCGCGTGGTCAAAACGTCCGGCGCCAAAGCCGACTAGCCGAGCCAGCCGCGGCGCATCGCATGGATAGCATCTCACCGTATCCTTCATTGCTCGCGCCGTTCACGCTTGCCGGCAAACGGCTGAAGAACCGCGTCGTGCACGCGTCGATGACCACGCGCATGGGCGAGAACATGCGCGTGACGGAGCGGCTCATTCAATATCACGCCAATCGCGCGCGCGGCGGCGCCGCGCTCATCGTCACCGAGCCGTTGAGCATGGCGCGCCATCAAAGTATCGAGTACAAGGTGCGCGCGTGGAACGATGACGACATCGATGGCTTGAAGCGCTGGGCCGCAGCGGTGCGCGCACACGACAGCCATCTGCTCGGCCAGATCCAGGATTCAGGCCGCGGCCGCCATGCGGCGGGGCGCAACCCCGATGCGCTCGGTGCGTCCGCGCTGCCCGACGATATCAGCTGGACCGTGCCGCATGCGCTCTCCATCGCCGAAATCGAACAGATGATCTCCGACTTCGCGCAATCGTCGGCGCGCATCCAGCGCTGCGGTTTCAGCGGCGTGGAAATCTCCGCCGGCCATGGCCATCTGTTTCACCAGTTCCTGTCGCCGCGCTCGAACGCGCGCGCGGACCACTACGGCGGCGACTGGGTGAATCGCGCGCGATTCGTCACGGAACTCATCGCGGCGATACGCGCGGCCTGCGGCGCCGGCTTCATCATCGGCGTGAAGCTGCCCGGCGACGATGGCGCGCCCGGCAGTATCGGCCCGCGGGAGGCTGCGACCATCGCGCAGCTAGTGACCGCCGCGCGCAACGTCGATTACGTCTGCTTCGCGCACGGCACGCATGCGCGCTCGCTCGAATTGCACGTGCCAGACGGCAACGGCCCGCGCGCGCCCTATGTCCCGCTCATGCGCGAGCTGCGCGCGTCGGTCAACGGCGTGCCGGTGGTAGCGCTCGGCCGCATCACCGACCCGGCCGAAGCCGATGCGATCGTCGCGCGCGGCGATGCGGAGTTGATCGCGCTCGGCCGCGCGCTGGTATGCGATCCGGCGTGGCCCGCGAAAGCCGCGCGTAACCGCGCGCATGACATCCGCTACTGCGTTTCGTGCAATTCGTGCTGGGACACCACGTCGACGAATCATGCGCCGATCGCATGCGACAACAATCCGCGCGTGGGACTTGCAGACGAAGTTGATTGGTGGCCGGCGCCGGCAAAAATCAAGAAACGCGTCGTAGTGGTGGGCACGGGCGTCGCTGGCATGGAAGCCGCCTGGGTCGCCGCCGCGCGCGGACACGCGGTGACTGTATTCGGCCGTTCAGGTGAAATCGGTGGAAAGACACGCCTGCGCGCGCTCTTGCCGGGCGGCGAAGCATTGAGCAGCGTCTACGATTATCAACATGCGGCCGCGCAAAGAGCGGGCGCGCGTTTTGAACTCGGTGTGGCGGCGAGCGCGGCGGACATCCTCGCCCTAAAACCCGACGCGGTGGTGCTCGCCTGCGGCTCCAGCATGGTGAAGCCGCTGTGGTTGCCGCAGGACATGTGCGACGCGGGGCTCGTCCCCGATTTGCGCACCGCGATGGCCGGTCTCATCTGCGTCACCGCGCGCCAGTCCGGCACGGCGGTCGTCTTCGACATGGACCATACCGACGGCACTTATGCGGCGGCGGAGTTCCTGCGCGCGCGCTTTGACCGCGTCGTGCTGATCACGCCGCGCGATTGCATCGCGCAGGACGTAGCACTCGTGACGCGCCAGGGCATCTTGCGGCGCATGCACGAACAGCGCATCGAGATCGTGCTGCACGCGGAGCCCTGCGGAGTCGATGGCCTG
>JANNPG010000017.1:0-3753 GCA_031399805.1 Betaproteobacteria bacterium
TCCGGGCATCAAGAGCGTCACCGCAAGCACTGCGGCTGCGCAAGCGCTACGGTTCAAACTGATTTTCATTCTCGCGCAATCGGCGGCTGTGACAACGCAGTCCCGACACGAAGTCTTGGCCCTCGTCTCCGCCCCAACGGCAAAGTCCCATCGCCGTGAGCCGGGCGGACTTCTGCAGTTCAACAATTAGAATACTCGTCGTGACTGCAGTTACCGTGACAACGTAGTTCTAACACGAAGTCCCGGCGACCATCTCCGCCCCAAAAGCAGTATCCTTTCGCCGAGAGCCGGTCGCTACTTCTTCTTCGCCGCGGGATTAGCGATCTGGTCGACGGCGTCGACCGCGGCGCCGTATATCTTGCGCGCGGCGGCTTTCTGCGCTTTCGCGGCATCGAATTTTTTCTGCGCCGCGTCGGCCTGCCGCTTCGATTCATTGGTGCGTTTCTGCGCGGCCTTGTGGTCGGTGTCCGCCTGGCGGTAGTCCTGCTCGGCGCGCTTGGTCGCGTATTCCGCTTTCTGCAACTCGCTGTACGCAGCACCCGCCTTGCGCTGGCCCCGCTGCAACGCGTCGTCGGCCGGCGCCTGTGCGAGCGCAGGATTTGCAATCACCAACATCATAACCGTCAGCAGAAAATATCGCATACGCCACCTCCTGAAAATAAAATAAAGGCTCATTTCAGAATAAAGGTAGCGCAGGCGACCCCGCCTGCTCCGTCAACGAATGCAGGCGAGTCGCCTGCGCTACGCCCCGCGGCAGCCCCCAAGCGTATCCTTGGCACCGGGAATATTTCATGTTGAAACGCGCTCCAATAATACTACTCGAACTTGATGCCCTCTTCGTGCACGATTTTGCGGTGCGGTGCAAGCTGGTCGCGGATGAATTTCCCGAACGCCTCGGGCGTGTTGCTCGCCGGTTCGCCGCCGACATTGAGGAGAGTTTGTTTCGTTTCCGCAGCGTTGACGGTCGCCACCACCGCCTGGTTGAGCCGCGCGATAATCGCCGGCGGCGTGCCGGCCGGCGCGAGCAGACCTAACCAGCCGGACGACTGGTAGGCGGGCAGGCCGGCCTCGGCCATCGTCGGCACTTCGGGCAGGGTCGGCGAGCGCGATGAGTTCCCTGACGTTAGCGGCCGGCACGGACGGATTGATGACCAAAAGATTCTGCACGATCGCGAACATCGAGATCGGCGCGAAGTCCTTGATCGGATCGTAAGGCAGCTTGCGATAGATGATGGGCGCAGCTTTATCCGCCTCACCCCTCACACCTCACCCCTCACGCCTCATCAGGTCTCAAGCGGCAGCCGGATCGTCTGGCCGGTCGCCGCCGCGCGCTCGATTGCAATGGTGGTCTCTAGAGTGATGCGCGCCTGCTCGGGCGTCGTGTGCACGGTCGGACTGCCCGTCACCAGATGATCGAGCCACGAACGCGTCTCGTTGCCGAGTGGACCCCAAAAGTCGCCGCACGCCCAGTCGCCGGCGGTATTGCTGCCAAGGAAAGCCATGTTGACGTTGTGATCCGGCACGTACGCGTGCGGAATGCCGCGCTCGGAGTAGAGCAGGTGATCCATGTGATCGTCGTCGATGATCATCGTGCCCTCGGAGCCGAGCAGTTCCACACGGTCCGATTGCCCTAGCGTCGGATAACGCGCGGGCAGCGCGTAGCTCACGCCGAGGTTGATCACCGCGCCGTCGGCGAGCGTGACGATGCCCCACGTCACGTCGTGCGCGTCGTAGCCCGCTTCCTTGAAAATGCCCATCTGGCCGCGCGCCACCACTTCCACCGGCGGATTGCCTTCGAGGAACCAGCACATGAGGTCGACGTAATAAGTCAGCACGTCCAGCACCGGTGTCGCGTGCGCGGAGCGTTTGAGAATCGAAAACGCCTGCGCGCGCGAATTGTAGACGCGCGCCGTGCCGCCGACCACGCGCCCCAGTCGCCCGTGCAGCATCTGTTCCTTGGCGCGCAGAAAACATTCCTTGAAGCGGCGGCTGTAGCCGACGCGCAGATGGCCGCCGGTCTTCCGCCACGTGTCAAGTATGTCGTCGGCATCGGCGAGTGTCAGCGCGAGCGGCTTCTCGACGAGCACCGGCTTGCCCAGTTCGAGCGCCTTCTTAACGGGTGCGGCGTGCTCGCCTTCCGGTGTCGAAACGAACACCGCCGTCACCTCAGGCCGCGAGATCACCTCGTCGTTGCTGCCTGAATGAAAATCGGCGCCGGTCTGTTCCGCCAAAGCGCGGGCGCGCGCCGGGTCCTGATCCGAGATCGCCAGAAAACCGACTGACGGATGTTTAGCCGCCAGCCGCGCGCGCAACGTGCCTATCCTGCCTGAACCGACGACCGCGATACCGAGTTCCTTGCGCTGCACGCCCCGCCTCCCGCATGAATTGGCACAGCGATAATAACTTGGCGCGCCCCCACCGTCTATTCGACCAAGGGTCGCGCGCAGCCTGGGGAAACTCTGATCAGTTCCTGAACCGTTCGTCCTGATGTATAGAAGGATGAACGGTTTTGCTTGGTAAGCGCGCTGCTCGTGCTTCTATACATCAGCACGAACGGACCTGATCAGGCCTTCCCTAGCTGCCGTGGGTCAATTCGTTGAGCAGTTCTTCACTCTCGATATGGATGCGGCGGTTGTCGATGCTCAACACGCCCTGCCGCTTGAGAGAACTCAGCACGCTCGTCACGGTTTGCCGTGAGGTGCCCACCATGTCCGCGATTTCCTGGTGCGTAAGCGGGATGTTCAGGAAAACTTCCTTGCCGACGCGCGTGCCGTAGCGCGCGCTCAGGCGCAGGATCAGCTTGGCGACGCGCGTGCTCACGTCGTCCGCCACGAGGTTTACGAACATTTCGCCGAGCACGCGCAGGCGCGACGACAGCACTTGCATGCTCAGCATGGCGAGGCGCGGATTGCGCTCGAGGAAGTCGCGGAATTTTTCCTGCGGGACGGCCAGCACCTCGGACGCCTCGCACGCCTGGGCGTTGACGACGCGGCCGCCGCCGCGCGCAACCTCCGCCAAGCCAAAAATCTCGCCGGAAAAACAGAACCACAGGATGATTTCGCGCCCGAGCGGCGACAGTTGGTGTATTTTGACCTTGCCGCTGCGCAGAAAATATACGTTGCTGCCCGGCGCCCCCGCACGAAACACGAAGTCGCCCTTGCCGAAATGCTGCACCGTAGCAATATCGAGCAGCGCTGCATAATATTCCGGCCCCAATTGCGCCAGAAAATTCGACGGCGCAACCAGCGTGGATGCGATATCGGCCGCATCCGCGGGCGGATAACCTTGCGGCGCAGTAGCCGCAGCGACGATTTTGATGGTCATCGGGATCGATGTCGGCTGGCCGACAGACGCTGTATAGCAGGCAATGCTAACGTGATTCACGACGCGGCGCAAAGATGCCGGTGGCGGCAGAATTAGACATCGCGCGTGTCGTCATGCTTACCGATTACTCGTTTGATCTCCGTGGAGGACACCATGCAATCTTACTCGCCCAATTATGCGTACATTCTGACCGTTGCGGTATGCGGCTTGTTCGCGTTCGCTCCAGCTTCGGCCCAGCAGGACGTCACCCCGAAAATGCAGCCCAGGATCGACGCCTACAAGAAGAAAATTCAGGACTGGGCCGCGCATCCGGAACTGGTCAAAGACGTGAAAGAGTCCAATGCGAAGGGGCCGGTGCCCGGCATGGCGAACGCCAAATGGCGCGAACTCAAAGAGAACGACCCCGCGGTCGAGATCTTCGTCAAGAAC
>JANNPG010000031.1:0-6177 GCA_031399805.1 Betaproteobacteria bacterium
AGCGCCGGCGCAATGATGCGTTGCGGCTTCGCATCGAGGTCCTGTTCGAGCAAGTCGGGCGGACAGATCAACGCGACCGGCGCGAATGGCGGCGTGAGCGCGGCGCGCAACGCCTGCGCCATGTTGAATGGCGCATCCGACCGCGTATTGAGCCCGAACACCGCTTTGCACACCGAGCCCGCCATTTTCTCGAGCGGTCCCCACAGGATGGGTTGCGTGTGCAGAAACCGGCGGTCCTGGCCGCCGATCAGCACCAGCAGCGGCGACTGCGCGATACCGGCGGTGTAAAGCCCGCCCATTCCGTTGCCCAGACCCGGCGCAACGTGCAGGTTGACGACACCGAGCGAACGCGTCGCGCGCGCATAGCCGTCGGCCATCGGCACCGCGGCAACTTCCGACAATGCCACGACGTAACGCAGTTTCTTGCGGTGCCCGCACATGCGCACGAGCGGGATCTCGGTGGTGCCGGGGTTCCCGAAGATATGCGTGACACCGTTGGCTTCGAGCGTTTGCAGCAGCAGTTCGGCGATTTTCATAAACTGTCGTATGCCATGCCGCCGCGCGGATTGCAAGTAAACTCATAGCCGGCGGCGCGCGAGCGCTTATTCCACACGCAGATGGTTGTCGTGAGCGACTTTGCTCCACTTTGCGGACTCCGCGCGCAGAAATTTTGCGAAGTCATGCGGCGTCATGGTTTGCGGCTCGGCGCCTTGCTTGCCGAGATGATCGGTCATGTACGGCTGGTGCTGGATTTTGACAAATTCCGCATTCAGTCGATGGATGACGGCGGGCGGCGTTTTTGCCGGCGCGACAACACCCCACCAACCGACGAATTCGTAACCGGGCACGCCCGATTCAGCGAGGGCGGGCACGTTCGGCAGCGAATTGGAGCGCCGCGCGGATGAAACCGCAAGCGCGCGCAGGCGGTTGGTCTTGAGATGCGGTTGCACCGAGAGTATGGTCGTGAAACCCATCGGTACGCGGCCGGCGAGCAGATCAATCAGCGCCGGTCCGCCGCCTTTGTAATGGATAGGCACCATTTGCATGCCCGTCATGGAAATGAGCAGTTCCATCGGTACATGCGTGGAGCTGCCGCTGCCCGAGGTCGAATAGTTCAGCTTGCCCGGACTCGCCTTCACATAAGCGATCAATTCCTGCACCGAGGCGACCGGCACGGAGGGGTGAACGACCAGCACCGTCGGCGATGTCGCGAGCAGCGAAATCGGCGCGAAGTCGCGCGACGTGTCGTAGGGCAACTTGCTCATCATCGCCGGATTGATTGCAAAGTTGATGTTCACCGCGAGGAGCGTGTAGCCGTCGGGCTGCGCGCGCGCGGCCAGTTCGGTGCCGATGACGGCGTTGGCGCCGCCGCGGTTGTCCACGACGACGGACTGACCCAGATTTTCCGACAGCTTGGCGCCGGACAGCCGCGCGACGATGTCATTGGTGCCGCCCGGCGGGAACGGCACGATGAAACGAATCGGTCGGTCGGGATAGTTTTGCGCCGCAACGACGCTTGCGACAAGCATGCAAACGGCCGCCATTACGCGGCCCGCGTGAACGCGCTTCATGAGTGTGCTCCTCCATTCGACGCACCCCGCACGCGGGCTGCGTAAACCAATTCAAGTGTCGTTCTATCGATGCTGGCTCGGCAGCACCAGTTTGCACATGCTGCGGCGCGTATTCTGAAACAGCGAACGCATTTTCGCCGTCCAGGGGGTTTTACGCGCCTGCAGGCCGGCGGGACTTTCGAATGCGTCCTTGTCGGTCAGTTCGTAGGCGGTGAGATATTTCGGACTGCCGCCAACTGTGGCGTAGCGCCGCGCGCGCACAACACCCGGCACCGTCACCAGCCGCGGCAGGTGCTCGTTGTCATACCACTCGTTGTATTCGGCAACTATATGCTCGGGGATGTCGGTATGTACTATGTAGAGCCACGGCGTATCCGTCGCCGGTTTGTCGCCGACGTCGCACATCAGGCGAAAATTCATGCGTTCCCGGTCCTCGCCGTAAAAGGTGCGTATGCGCAGCGACCACGGCGTCGGGTTGGCGACGACGTTCTGAAAATCGGGACCGGGCTCGACTGTCTCGTCGACCGTGTCGTACCATGCGAGATACTTGGGCTTTGCGTTTTCGACCATGTAGCGGCGGCCGTTGACGAAACCAGGCAGCGCGACTATCTGGTTGATGTGCTCGAGGTTGTACCACGCGTTGAATTCTTCCTCGCGTTCGGGCGGGACGTGCAGCCAGACCGTGATGAGGCCGTCAGCTTGGGTCATATTCCAATTGTTCGGTTAATCGCCTAATTGCCCAGTCACTCGGAAGCGGTCTTAAAAATCCGTTCGCCCTGATGTATAGAAGGGCGAAACCGGTTCTTGGCTCGGATTCACCCCGGCCATTCATGCTTCGATACCTCAGCACGAACGGCTTCAAAGGATTTTTAAGGCCGCTTCTCACTAACTCTGGTCAGGCGGCGCGCAACAGTTCGCTGAGCATGCGAATATCCGGCAATTGCTCGATCCGCTCGACAGCGTCGACGATCCGGTCGATGCGCTCGGTGGCGACGATGCCGTCGAGACACTGGTAGCATTTTTGCAGCAGCTCGTCGCGCGACAGCGGGTTGGCGGGATCGCCGCGCACGACGGTGGCGAGCGCGCGATGTTCGCCGCGCGACGTGCGCGCGACGGCTTCGGCGCCCGGCTCGGTTTTGTATTCGGTGCGCAAGCGCTTCATCAATGCACGTACTTCCGGCCGCTCAACCATTGCATCGGTAAACGACGCGAGCGAGACGCGACCGTCGAGGAGTGCCGCGCCCAACGCATATTCCATGCTGAACTTGCCTTCAAGCCCGGTGTGCGGCTCTTTGTAGATGAGCGCGGTATCGGCGCCGGGCTGGATGCGGATGGTGAAAGTGTCGATATCGGCGGCGGCGAAACGCTCCTTTGCGAGCAGCATGAACGTCGCATCGAGCGGCAGGTGGACAAAGCGGCAGCACGGATATTTCTTGATGCTGAGTCCGGGTGCTACGATGTCCCACACCTTGCCCAGCGTGGCGAGCACGGCGACGGCATCCGCCTCGCCGGGCCCGCTGTGAATCTTGATGAAATCAGTGACGGCTTCGGCGTTGGCGGTGAAGCCTTCGCGCGCGAGCAGCGCCGCCTGCACGCCGCCCTGCGCCGCGTGACCCGCGTGAAACGGTTTGGTGTCGGTGCCGAAGTTGCGCGCAAGCCCCGACGCCTCGGTGGCCGCCAGCCCGAGCATTACGCTTACACGCCTGGGTTCCATCTTGAGCACGCGCGCGACCGCCGCGGCGGCGCCGACAGTGCCGACGATGGGCGTCGGATGAAAACCCGCGCGCCCGAGATGGGGACCGAACACGGTGCCCAGCTTGCCCGCGATCTCGACACCGATGATGTAGGTGAGGAGCGCTGTCGCGCCGTCGCACCCCGCGGACTCGCCGGCGGCGAGCACGGCGGGCAGCACGCAGACCGACGGGTGTCCGCGCCACGCGACGACACCGTCGTCGTCGGCCCACACGTCATCGAAATCAAGCGCGTGGCCGAGCGTGCCGTTGACGAGCGCGGCGAGCGACGGATGCGCGGTGAACTTCGTGCCCATCACGGTCGCTGCACCCCCGGCGCCGTTGGCTGCGAACGCATTGATCGCGGCCTGCCCGGTGCGCGAGCGCGTGCCCGCGACAGTGACCGCGAGCGTGTCGAGGATCGAGCGCTTGGCCGCGTCGATGGCGGCGGCCGGCAAGTCCTTAAACGCGAGGCCGGTGGAGAATTGCGTGATTTCGTCCGCGACGCGCGTGCTGCTATTTGCGACAACGGCGGCGGGCGTGTAGTCAGGTTGGGATTTCAATCGTGGTTGCATGCAATTATTCCTCGAGGAAATACCGTGGTCGGAGCGTTAGTCGACGCGCATCTTGGCGGCGCGCGCAATCTTGCCGAGGCGGTCGATTTCGGAAACGATCAGCGCTGCGAATTCATCCGGCGTGCCGGGCATCACCTCCGCGCCTTCGGCCATCAGCTTTTCTTTGACGTCGGGCAACGCCAGCGCGGCGACGATCTCACGATTCAGCCGCGCGATGATCTCGGTCGGCGTGCCGGCGGTCGCGAGCACGCCCGCCCACAGGCTGACATCGAAACCGGGCACGCCCGACTCGATCAGCGTCGGCAGCTCGGGCGCGATGGTAATGCGTTTCTTCGTGCCGACGGCGACGGCCCGCAGCCGGCCCGCGCGCACGTACTGGATCGACGACAGGGAATTGGCAAACATGAACGGCACCTGGCCCGCGATCACGTCGGTCAGCGCGGCAGCACTCCCTTTGTAGGGCACGTGGACCAGATCGATTTTCGCGACCTGCTTCAAGAGTTCGCCGGCGACGTGCGGCGGCGTGCCGTTGCCGGTCGACGCATAACTCAATTTGCCCGGGTTTGCGCGCGCGAGCGCGATGAGATCCTTGACGCTGGTAATAGGCAGCGAAGGATGCACGACGAGAATGAACGGCAGTAGCGCGAGCTGTCCGACGGCCGCGAAGTCTTTCACCGGATCGTACGGCAGCTTGGCGAACAGCGCCGAGTTGATCGCGTGATTGTTCGACGCGATGATGATGGTGTAGCCGTCAGGCGGCGCCTTGGCAACGATATCGGTGCCGATGATGGTGCTGGCGCCGGGCCGGTTGTCGATGACGACTTGCTGCTTCAGGGCGTCGCTCAACTTGATCGCGAGCAGGCGCGCGATGATGTCCGTACCGGAGCCCGCCGGAAACGGCACGATGAAGCGTATCGTTTTGGCCGGCCAGGCGGCGATCGATTGCGCCAGCGCGAGGCTGGGGCAAAACGCAAGCAAAGCTGAGGCAATCGCGAGGCGAACTCGCATTTTTTCTGTGTGCATGTGGGATTTATGGGTGAGGTTTGAAGGGTGATGAGTGATGGGGGAAAGCGTAGTGATCTGGTGATTGGGAAGCTATGAACAGGAACGCTCTCGCTGCCCCTCATCCCGCTGCTCTCCCCTAACGCGGAGCGAGGGTCAACTTCTTAGTAAGGCACGTTGCCGCGCACCGTCGTGCGGTACATCAATCGCCGCAGCGGCAAATCGTAATCGAAAGTTGCCTTGTGCTGCACGGCGCAATTGTCCCACATCAAGAGGTCACCCGGCTGCCAACGGTGAGTGTAGACGAATTCGGGTTTGATGATGTGTTGATAAAGTTCGGCGAGCAGCGCATCGCCTTCGTCCTTGTGCATGCCCACCAGCCCTGACGTGTGGGCTTGGTTGATGAACAGCCCTTTGCGTTTGGTCACCGGGTGGGTGCGCACGACGGGTGTTTCGACATCGGGCACGCTTTCCAGCTGCTCTTCGGTCGGCATGTACTCGTGTATTACGCGGCCGCCGCGCGCGAGCTCTTCTTTTTGCGCCTGCGCGTTTTTCTGGCGGTAGGCGCGGTAGCTGTGCACGTTCTTCATGGTCTGCAGGCGCGCTTTCATCTCGGCGGGTAACGCGTTGTAAGCGGCGGTCGTGCTCGCGAAACTGGTGTCGCCGAGCACGCGGCCGTCCTTGACCGGGACTTCCATCGAATAAAGCGCGGACAGCATGCTCGGCTCGTTCTTGTAGGAAAGATCGCTGTGCCAGAAGCGGCCGGCGTCCTGCGAGCCGACGGCTTTGCCCTCATCGTCCAGCACATTGGAGACGACGAGGATTTCGGGAAATCCCTGCAGACGGCTTTCCTTGCGCACATGCTGTTCGAGCACGCCGAAGCGGCGCGTGAACGCGATTTGCTGCGCGGGGGTGATGCGCTGGTTGCGGAAAAAAGCCACTTCGTTGTCGAAGAAGGCGTCAGCTATGCGCGCGAACGTGGCGTCATCAAGAGGTTGTGACAGGTCGATCCCCGAGATTTCAGCTCCCAGATGTTTGCCGATGCGGTTGATGGTGAGCATGTGCATTTCCTTGCGGGTTGCGCCGGGAACGCGGATAGCTCCCGGGCCGGCGCTTGCCTCACATCGAAAGAATCGGTGATGCCGACAATCCGGATTTCACGATATTATAATACGTTGCGCGGATTGCTTTTTACTATTCAATGACCGACCAGCGAGTCGGCAGCGGCAGTCCGGGCGAATCTCACACAGGAGGATGCCATGCACAAGGGAATGACAGCGGGTCTGGTTCTTGCGGCCG
>JANNPG010000047.1:0-2458 GCA_031399805.1 Betaproteobacteria bacterium
ATGCCGTCCTCGCGCAGCATGACGCCGTAGCGCACTTTGCTGATGGCGAGGTTTTTCCAGTGGTTGATGTAGACGCGCTCGAGCAGTTCGGCGGCGTCGCGGCCCTTGATGTCGATTTTGCCCAGCGTGGAGACATCCACCAGCCCAACGTGGTTGCGCACCGCCTGCACTTCGCGGTTCACCGCGTCGAGATCGGATTCGCCGCGCCGCGCATAAAGCTGCGGCCGCCGCCACAGCCCCGCGTTGATGAAGGTCGCGCCGGCCTCCGCGTGCCATGCGTCCAGCGCGGACAAGCGCAGCGGCGCGACTTGCGGCCCGCGCTCCTGTCCCGCGATCGCGCCGAACGTGACGGGCGTGTAAGGCGGACGGAACGTGGTGGTGCCGACTTCGGGAATCTGCGCATTGAGCAATTGCGCCTGGATCGCCAGCCCGTTGATGTTGGAGAGCTTGCCCTGGTCGGTGCCCATGCCGAGCGTCGTGTAGCGTTTCAGGTGCTCGACCGAGGTGTAACCCTCGCGCGCCGCGAGCGCAATATCCGCCGCCGTCACGTCGTTCTGGAAATCGACAAAGCATTTGTCGCGCGTGCCGCTGCGCACCTGCCACAGGGGTTTCAACGGCGCCTGGTGATCCGGCGATGCGGACGGCGAAGGCGGCGGCGTGCCGTCGCCGTAACCCGCGGCGTGCGCCGCGGCTGCGCCGGCGGCGAAACCCTCGGCAAGACATGCGGCGAGTGTGAACGCGCCGTTCGCGCCGCCCGCGGAGCGCGCCGCCTGCACCGCATTGCCGGGTACGAATGCGGCGAGACGTTCGTCGTAGCGCAGCACGCCTTTGGCCTGCGAATGCAAATGCACCGCCGGGCTCCAGCCGCCCGACATGCAGACGAGATCGCAGTCTATGGTCGTCGTAGCACCCTGCGTGCCGCCGTCGTCGTCGACGTCGGCGACTTCGACCGCGGCAACGCGGCGTGCGCCGATTATGTTTTTGATCGCGCTGCGATAGCGCGGTTCGATGCCCGCGACGACGACCTTCTGCGGCGCGCGGCCCATCGTACCGGCGCGCGAGTCGATGATGGCCGCGACTTCAACGCCGCTCGCCTGTAGATCGAGCGCGGCAGAGTAGGCGGTGTCGTTGTTGGTGAAGATCACCACGCGCGTTCCCGGTCTCACGGCGTAGCGGTTGGCGTAGGTGCGCGCCGCCGATGCGAGCATGACGCCGGGGCGGTCGTTGTTGGCGAACACGAGCGGACGTTCGAGCGCACCGCAGGCAAGCACGACTTGTCTGGCGCGTACTTTCCACAGGCGTTGCGCAGGCGCGTGCGGTCCTGGCTGAGAAACGCGCACGGACGCATGTTCCACAACTGCGAGCGCGTTGTGGTCGAAATAGCCGAATACCGTGCTGCGGCCGAGCAACGTGACGTCCGGCAGCGAGTTGAGTTCCGCCAGCGTGCGCCTGACCCAGTTCAGCGCGGGTTCGCCGTCAATGTCTGCGCGATCACTGAGCAGGCTGCCGCCGAAATCGCTGCCTTCGTCGGCGATGATCACGCGCGCGCCGGCGCGCGCTGCGGCGAGTGCCGCGGCGAGTCCCGCCGGACCGCCGCCGGCAACCAGCACGTCGCAATGCGCGTGACGGTGGGAGTACGCATCGGGATCCGGCGCAGCCGGCGCGTGTCCCATGCCGGCCGCTTTACGGATGAAACTTTCGTAGGTCATCCACAGCGACGGCGGCCACATGAAGGTCTTGTAGTAAAAGCCCGCTGGCAGCAGGCGCGACAGCAGGTTGTTGATGCTGCCGATATCGAATCCGACCGACGGCCAGCAATTCTGGCTCGCCGCGACGAGTCCGGCGTAGAGTTCGATTTGCGTCGCGCGCATGTTCGGTTCGGTGCGTGCGCCGGAGTCCAGTTGCACCAGCGCGTTGGGCTCGTCGGCGCCCGCGCACACACGATGCCGCGCGGCCGGTGATATTTGAAACTGCGGCCGATGAGGCGCACGCCGTTCGCGAGCAGCGCCGAAGCAAGGCTGTCACCCGCGTAGCCGGTGAGGCGTTTGCCGTTGAAGGTGAACGCGAGCGGCCGGTTGCGATCGATCAGCCCGCCGCTCGACAGGCGAAAGGGTTGGGAATTCATCTCAAAAATCCAAAACGGCAATTAGCCGCCGATGAACGCCGATGAATTCAAACCGGTAATTTGCCGCCGATAGACGCCGATGGACGCCGATAAATTCAAATACGCAATAGCCACAGAGACTAAAGGGGGTGCGGAGAAATGCAAAAATCCGGAAATCAATCGCATAATTCTGTCTTCTTTTTTCTGTGAATGCTTTGGGTTGCATTGGGTTTTTATCGGCGTTCATCGGCGTCTATCGGCGGCTAAGAATTATTTAGGCAGGCCGGTCGCGATTACGTCGTGCGTGTAGGTATTGCGCTTAACCTCAATCCAGCGCCGGCAGCCCGACGAGTG
>JANNPG010000071.1:0-2172 GCA_031399805.1 Betaproteobacteria bacterium
ATTGGCTCCGGAAACGGAGTTTTTCAACAGAATAGGCCGGGCAGTGCCTGTGGCCTGGGGTCGAAAACCTACCCAGACTGGCGCGTTCCCCAGACGGCGCCTCCGGGGCGCTGCCAGCCTAGCGGGTGCGGGAGGCTTTCACGAAATCGAGCGAGGACTGAAACAGTTCAAGATCCTTCTCGTACTCGGCTGCATCTGCGCGGTTGATCTGTATCCATTCCCTCGAACTTGCCATACCGCCGGGCTGAAACGGAACGACGTTGTCCCTTGAGAACTGCAATTCGGTCGCGGTGGCGACGGGCACGCGCAGTCCGACGCCGTCGCCGCTGATGCAGGCGAACATCTTGTCGCTGACGAAGTAGGCGTCAAGGCCGTTGATTATTCTTGCGCTGACACCCGGAAGTTTTAGAAGCAGAGCGTCGATCTGCTCCTTGCGGCTGGACTTGGTGGTATCGGTATTCAAAAGAATCCTTGGCGGTTCAAGATTTTTTTGTACTTATCGCCGTCAGTATCCCCTGCATGATCGCAAACGGCGTCGGCGGGCAACCCGGCACCGCGACATCGACCGGGATCACATTCGACACGCGGCCACGGCTCGCGTAGCTCTCGCCGAAAATCCCGCCGGTGCAGCCGCAATCGCCGAGCGCGACCACCAGCCTGGGTTCCGGCGTGGCGTCGTACGTGCGCTGCAGTGCGACTTCCATGTTGCGCGACACCGGCCCCGTCACCAGCAGCATGTCGGCGTGGCGCGGACTCGCGACGAATTTGATCCCCAGGCCCTCGAGATTGTAGTACGGGTTGTTCAACGCATTGATCTCGAGCTCGCAGCCGTTGCACGATCCGGCATCGACGTGGCGTATCGTCAGCGCGCCGCAGAAATACCGAAGGATGTCGCCGTGCAAACGCTCGCCAGTGACGCGCAGCGCCTCGTCGGCCGCCGGCGCCGGCTCGGTCTTGATGCCGGTTACCGCGATCTGTTTCAGTATCTGATACATAAATTCACATTAACCGCCAAGACGCCAAGGCCGCCAAGCAAAACCCGGAGCAAAATAAAAATCCGCAATCGCACGTGCGTTCTGCGTGCATGTTCCAACAATTGTGCGGGCGTTCCCTCGCGCCTTTACATTTGTTCTCGTTCTTGCCCTTCTTGGCGGTCTTGGCGTCTTGGCGGTTCATCATCTCTACAAATCCTGTCCTGAATAGGATAGATTGAACGACTTATTGATGAGCGGAAAATCCGGCACGATGTTGCCGAGCACCGCGCGTTCCAGCAGCGGCCAGTTCTGCCACGACGGATCGTGCGGATGGCAGCGGCGGATGCGATTATCTGCGCCGGTTTCGAGCGCGATCAGCACTTCGCCGCGCCAGCCCTCGACCCAGCCGACGCCGAATGCGTTTTCCGGCGCAGCGGGAATGGGGACGGCGATGTCACCCGCGGACAGGCTGGAAAGTATCAAGCCGATCAACCGCAGCGATTCCATGATCTCTTCCACGCGGACCGTCGCGCGAGCGGCAACGTCGCCGCCGGGCCTGACCACCATCCGCACGCCGAGCTCGTCATACGGCGCATGCGCCGGCTGCACCCGCAAGTCGTCGGCAATGCCGCTGGCCCGTCCGGCAAACCCGGTCAAGCCCGATCGCCGGGCCTGATCCTGCCGGATCCGCCCGCAGTCGACGAAGCGGTCCTGCAAGCCGGCATGGTCTTCATAAATCGCCCTCAGCACGGCGACCGATCTGCCCAGCCCGACGATTTCGCGGTGAAGTCCGGCGATAGCTTCGGCACTGATGTCGCGTGCAACCCCGCCGGGCACGATGGCGTCCATCAGGTAACGGTGCCCGAACAAAGCCGCGTTGGTGCGCAATAAGTCCTCCCTGAGAACGGAAAACTGCGCGAGACCAAAAGCGAGCCCGGCGTCGTTGCCGAGGAAACCCAGGTCCCACAGATGCTGGCCCACACGCTCGCGCTCGAGTGCCAACGCGCGCAACCACAGTGCCCGCGGCGGCGGCGTGACACCGGTGATACTCTCCACTGCCATTGCGTATGCCCATGCGTAGGCGACCGTGGAATCGCCGGAAATACGTCCCGCGAGCTTTGCCCCCTCAACCAGCGCCATCTGCTCGAAACGTTTTTCGATGCCCTTGTGCTTGTAGCCGAGCCGTTCTTCCAGGCGC
>JANNPG010000389.1:0-1790 GCA_031399805.1 Betaproteobacteria bacterium
GATCTGCCGGGCCGCATGGTTGCTGATCTCGGATCGCCCGCAGGAATCCGAAGCACTCTTCCGCGAATCCATTCCTCGTTGGTCGGAAGTCGGCCTCGGAATCGACGTTCCGGACTACAAGACTATGCACGCGCAAAGCGCGGCACTTTCGGGCCAGCAAGATGCTGCGCTGAACCTGATCAATGAAGCAATAGAGCAGATCGAACGCCCCGGCTGGGAGGAAAAATGCATCTATGCCGAAGCGCTGAGGGTGAAGGGGTGGATACTCCACCTCGGCGGCGATCTCGCGGGCGCCGAAGCCGAGTTCCGCGCTTCCCTGAAGGTATCGCGCGGGCAACAGGCGAAATCCTGGGAGCTGCGTGCGGCCACTAGTTATGCCAAGCTGCTCAAAGACCAAGATCGGCGCAAAGAGGCGCTCGAGTTGCTCGAGCCCATCTATCTTTGGTTTACGGAAGGGCTTGACACCAAGGACCTCAAGGAGGCGAAGGCCATGCTCGTGGAACTGAGGTAGATGCGGACACCTATTGAAAGCCCGGAACGGCCTGGTTCGGTTCGGGCAGCCTTGCGGCGTCAGCGTCCTCATATACAGCAGATTCGGGCCCAGCTACCACACTACCTCGCGCTCGGTACGGCTGCCACGGCGATCCTGTTCGCGGTCGTCTGGGTGCTCTTCATCGCCAGCAACACGTCCTTGGGCCCAGCGATCGACAACCCGAAGGACTTCGTCATCACACTGCTGAACGGCGTCACTGCCGCCGGCCTCTATTTCGTCGTCGCGAGCGGCTTCACGCTCATCTTCGGCCTGATGCGCGTCGTCAACCTGGCGCACGGCTCCTTCTTCCTGCTCGGCGGTTACATTGCGCTGCGGCTGCAGCGGGACTTCGTCGGCGGCGGCTCCGCCTTCGGTCTGATGAGCGACCAAGTAAGCCTCGCGAACTGGGTGCTCCCACTGCTCATCGCCGCCACGATCATCGCGGCCAGCGGGCTCGTCACGCAGCAGTTCCTGCTGCGCTGGAATCAGGGCCAGGACTTGCGGCAGGCGTTGATCACGATCGCGCTTTCGATCATCCTCGCCGACCAGATGCTCGCCCACTTCGGCGGCATCGCGCAGGACATCTCCTGGCCGCGGACACTCGACACGTTCGTGAACCTGCGCCTCTACGGGATCAACTACCCCGTCACGCGCCTCTTCATCCTGGGACTTGCGATCGCCATCGGAGGGCTGCTCTGGCTCTGGTTGAAGAAGACGAGGACCGGAATGGTAATTCGGGCCGGCGTGGACGACCCTGCGATGGTCTCGGCGCTCGGCATTAACATCCAGCGCACCTTCGCGATCACCTTCGTCGTCGGCTCGGCGCTCGCCGGCATCGGCGGTGTCATCGGTGGCTCCTTCGCAGGATTGGCGCCAGGCGTGGACGGCCAGTGGCTGCTGAACTCGCTGGTGGTCGTAATCATCGGCGGCATGGGCTCGCTCGGCGGTGCAGCCGTCGGGTCACTGCTCTACGGCCTCGTCACCAGCTTCTCCGCCGCATACCTGCCGGAGGACTACACCTTCTACTCAGTCATCTTCACATTCGCCCTGCTTGCGGTTGTGCTCGCCGTCCGTCCGTACGGCCTGTTCGGGAGGGCGGCGTGAGGCGGTTCCGTCCCTTGCCGAGCATCGAGCGGACGATCGGGATCGGTGTGATCGTCGTGGCTGTCCTCGCACCCCTGCTCTTCAACACGTTCTTCGTCAGTTTCATCCTCACGCAGACACTCTGGCTCGGGATCGCGGCGGCGAGCCTCATCTT
>JANNPG010000149.1:0-12552 GCA_031399805.1 Betaproteobacteria bacterium
GTGCCGGCAGATCGCGCGTTTCGGCCCGCAGCGGCTGGTGCTGTTCGAGCAGAACGAATTTGCCCTCTACACCATCGAGCAGGAATTCGCCGCCCGTCATCCGCAGGTGGCCGTCGTGCCCGCGGTGGGCGACGTTAAAGACGCCGCGCGCGTCGCCCAGGTAATGCAGCAGCAAAGGCCATCGGTGCTGTTCCATGCCGCGGCCTACAAGCACGTGCCGCTGATGGAAACCGACAATGCGTGGGAGGCGGCGCTGAACAACGCGCTCGGCAGCTATTCCATCGCCGCAACTGCCGCCACCGAAGGCGTCGAGAAATTCGTGCTGATCTCGACCGACAAGGCCGTCAACCCGACGAATGTAATGGGCGCGAGCAAGCGGCTTGCCGAAATTATCTGTCAATCGTTGCAAAAACCCGGCGGGATGCAGATCGTAACAGTGCGTTTCGGCAACGTTCTGGGCAGCGCGGGCAGCGTCGTCCCGAAATTCCACGAGCAGATCGCAAGCGGTGGCCCGGTTACCGTCACGCACCCTGAAATCACGCGTTACTTCATGTCAATTCCGGAGGCGGCGCAACTTGTCCTGCAGGCCGGCCTGATGGGCAAGGGCGGCGAGATTTTCGTGCTGGACATGGGCGACCCGGTAAAAATCGTCGATCTCGCGCGCGACCTGATCGGACTCTCCGGCTTCACCGAGGAAGATATCAAGATCGTTTTCACGGGATTGCGTGCCGGTGAAAAGCTGTATGAGGAACTGCTCGCCGACGACGAGCATACTTTGCCGACACCGCACCCCAAGCTGCGGATTGCGCGGGCAGTATCCGTTGCCGGCGAACGATTGGCCGAAATCCTCAACTGGCTGACGCAGCAAGGCCCGCAAAGCGACGACGAGTTGCGGCGCAAGCTGCGTGACTGGCTGCCGGAATACCATGATGCCGCCAGCGGCGAGCCCGAGAATCGCCGATGAACTACCAACCCATCGCGGCCAAAGCCGATGTGGCCGGCCGGTGGGCGACGGTCCTGCTCGGTTTGTCCATCCCGATTTCGGTCGCTCTCGACAATGTATTGATGGGTCTGGTGGGTCTGCTGTGGCTGCTGGGCGGCAACCTGGGCGCAAAGTTCGCAACGGTCAAGCACAATCCGGCGGCGGTCGCCGCGTTGTTGCTGTTCGGCGTGCTGACCCTTGGCACGTTATATACCAGTGGCAATCCCGGCGTATTGTTCAAATATATCGATTTGCTGTTCATCCCGGTATTTCTGACACTGTTTCAGGCCGCGCGGACGCGCACGCGGGGTTTGCAGCTATTCTGCGTTGCCGCAATCGCGTCCATCGTCGTTTCATACCTGGCTTACCTGGGCCTGCTCACTGACAGCACGCTGCTAAGGCGCTCGCCCGAATATCTGACGGGATTCAAGTATTCCATCACGCACGGCCTGATTACCGCATTCGCAGCGTACCTGTTCGCGCTGCTCGCGCGAGACGAACAGAACAAAAAACGCCGCATGATCTATATCGCGCTCGCACTGTTTGCCGCGCACAATGTGGTATTCATGGTTTTCAGTCGCACCGGCTATGTAGTACTCACCGTGCTTTTCTTCTATTTTTTTGTCGCAACCCTGGGACGCCGCGGACTGATTCTGATCACCGTAGTTGCCACCGCTACATTCCTGACAGCCTATGCGACTTCCGATACATTTCACCAGCGTATCAATGCTGCGGCCCATGAGGGCATGGACTGGCAACCGGGAAAACCCTCTGCAACATCGGTAGGGCTGCGTCTCGAGTGGTACGCCGCGAGCCTCGGGATCATCAGAGAGCGTCCGCTGCTGGGTTATGGCACGGGCTCTTTTCCGACGGTTTATGCAACGGCGATCGCGGGCAAAAACATGGTGGCCACCGAGAACCCGCATAACGAATACCTGATGATCGCGGTGCAGACCGGGTTGATCGGGCTCGCCTGCCTGCTCTATTTATTCTGGCGCGCGTGGGACGTCGCCGGCCGGCTGCAACAACCGTTCTACCGGGACCTCGGGCGCGGGCTGGTCATGACGTTCGTCGTCGGCTGCCTGTTCAACTCGCTGCTGATAGACCATACCGAAGGCCTGCTGTTTGCCTGGCTGAGCGGCCTGATGTTTGCAGCGCCGCGCCAACCGCCACAGCAGGCAGCGCCATGACGCTGTCCGTCGTCATCATCACGAAGAACGAAGAACCGGTGATCCGCCGCTGCCTGGCGTCCGTGGCATGGGCCGACGAAATCGTGGTGCTCGACGCCGGCAGCACCGACGAAACCGTGCGCATCGCGCAGGAATGCGGCGCGCAGATCCATGTCTCATCCGACTGGCGCGGGTTCGGCCCGCAGAAAAATCGCGCACTCGACTTCGCGACCGGCAACTGGGTGCTGTCGCTCGACGCTGACGAGTGGGTCACGCCGGAGTTGCGTGCCGAGATCGAACGCACGGTCGCGGCTCCCGGGAACAATGCTGCATTCAGAATGCCGCGGCTGTCGAGTTACTGCGGGCGGTTCATGCGCCATTCGGGCTGGTGGCCTGATTACGTGACGCGCCTTTTCAAACGCGGTGCGGCGCGCTTTTCCGATGATCTCGTGCACGAGAGGCTTATCGTCGACGGCATAATCGGCGCTTTGCGCGAGCCGCTGCGACATGAGGCGATCGTCGATCTCGACGACGCGCTCGACAAAATGAACGCTTACTCAACCGCCGGCGCCATGATGCAGCTGGAGCGCGGAAAAAAGGCATCGCTCGTCAGTGCGGTGTGGCACGGCGCGTGGACTTTTTTCCGCACCTACGTTCTGCGCGCCGGGTTCCTCGACGGCCGCGAAGGCTTCATGCTCGCGGTGTCGAACGCCGAGGGCGCGTATTACCGTTACCTCAAATTGATGATGCTTGCTGAGAAACAGGGAATGGGTGATGAGTAATGAGCAATGGGTTATGGGTTTACCCCTCCTCCATTTCTCATCACTCATAACTCATCTCCTTCGCGCATGCGCATAGCCGTCATCGTCACCACCTACAACCGCCCGGATGCGCTGGCAGCGGCGCTTGCCGGCTATCAGGCGCAGCGTGATGCTGAATTCGAGCTGCTCGTCGCCGACGACGGCTCGACCGACGACACACGGCGGGTCGTCGATGAATTCAAGGCGCGTGCAAAATTTCCTGTGGCCCATGTGTGGCATGAGGATCAAGGGTTTCGCGCGGCGGCGATCCGCAATCGCGCGCTTGCTGTGACGCGCGCCGACTACATTATCTTCAGCGACGGCGATTGCGTGCCGGCTCAGCACTTTGTCGCGCAACACCAGCGGCTCGCCGAACGCGGCTGGTTCGTCGCGGGCAACCGCGTGCTGTTGAGTGCCGGATTCACCGACCGCGTGCTGCGCGACAAACTGCCGATACACGAGTGGACGCCGGGCGCATGGCTCGCCGGCTGGGCAAAACGCGATATCAACCGCTGGCTGCCGCTGGTGACGCTGCCGGACGGCGCATTCCGCAGGTCTGCGCCCCAACGCTGGGAAGGTGTCAAGACCTGCAATCTCGCGGCGTGGCGCGATGACCTCATGCGTGTGAACGGCCTCGATGAAACGTACTCGGGATGGGGACTCGAGGATTCCGACCTCGTCATCCGTTTGCTGCACGCCGGCGTGAAACACAAGAGCGCACGCTTCGCGGCGCCGGTATTTCATCTGTGGCATGCCGAGAACGACCGCAGCCGCCTGCCCGAGAACCAGCGTCGACTCGATGCGGCGCTGCGATCGGACCACGTGCGCGCGCAGTCCGGCGTCGATCAGTACGCATGACGCCGCCGCGCAGCATACTGGTGGTGGTAACACGGCGTATCGGCGATGTGCTGCTGGCTACCCCTGTCATCCGCACTTTGCGCCGCGCGTGGCCCGCTGCCGCGATCGACGCGCTGGTATTTACCGGCACCGAAAGCGTATTGCAGGCGAACCCCGATCTGCGGCGCGTGCTGACGATCGCCGGGCGACCGCCGCTGGCAGCACATCTGGCGTTCGCGCTGCGTCTGTGGCGCGGCTACGACCTTGCATTGTCGCTGGTGCCGAGCGACCGACCCACGCTTTACGCATGGATGGCCGGGCGCACCAGTGTCGGCCTCGTGGTGGACGAACTCAAGCATCGCTGGAAACAGCACCTGCTTGACAAGTGGATTGCGTACGACAACGCGGGCACCCATACCGTCAACCTGTATTTGCGCGTGGCCGAGGCGCTCGGCCTGGCGGCGCACCGGCAGGTAATTGCTGCCTGGGGCGACGCCGATGCGGCGGCGGCCCGCGCCAAACTGGCCGCGGCCGGCGTCAGCGGCGGCTACGCCGTGTTGCACCCCTCTCCCAGGTTCAATTACAAAATGTGGGCCCTCGAGAACTGGCAGGAATGCGGATGCTGGCTTGCCGATCAGGGCTTGCGCGTAGTACTGACGGGCGGCCCGGATGGGCCCGAGCGCGATTACGTCGCGCAACTCGCGCGCGCGCTGCCGGCGGCGGCCAATCTGGCCGGCGAATTGTCACTTGCCGAAACGGCATACGTGCTAGCGCAGGCCCGGCTGTATATCGGACCGGATACCGCGGTCACCCATCTCGCCGCCGCACTCGGCGTGCCGGTCATCGCCATCTATGGACCGACCGATCCGCTGAAGTGGGGACCGTGGCCGGCCCCCTATGCGCGGGACGCCAACCCGTGGCAGCGTCATGGCACGCAGCGGGTCGATAACGTCTCGCTGATCCAGGGTACCGGCGCCTGCGTGCCCTGTTTGCTTGAAGGCTGCGACCGGCACACCGACAGCTATAGCGACTGCCTGCAGCAGTTGCCCGCGCGCAGGGTAATTGCCGCTGCCGCTGCGCTGCTCGCCCAGCCTGATGCTCGCCAGTTGTCGGGACATCCAGCGCGTGCCGTCTAGATTTGTCGAAACCTGCCCGGTTGGCTGTGCTGCGCCCTTTGCCGCAACCCCTATCGTGCTGCCGGAAGGCGCGCTGCTGCGCTGCACGGCGTGCGGCCAGCTCGTGAGCCAGATCGCCGAAGCGGATTACCATCGGTCGATGCAGGCATTCAACAGCCTGGCATTCAATCTGCCGAACGCGCACGACTCGCAACGCCGCTTTGCGCACGCGCGCCGCCGGCTCGCGCGGGCGCAGAACATGTTGGGCGCGGGGCAAGCCAAGCCAAGACTGCTCGATATCGGATGCTCGCGCGGCGATTTCCTCGCTGCGGCGGCCCAGATGGGGTTCGCCGCCGAAGGCGTGGAACCGGCGCCGCATATTGCCGAGGCGGCGCGCGCCGCCGGCCGCACCGTGCATACCGGATTACTCGAAGAACAGGGTTTCCCCGACGCACGGTTCGACGTCGTCAGCCTGTTCGAAGTGATCGAGCACCTGCGCGCGCCGCGGCCGCTGCTCGCGGAGTGCAGACGCATACTGCGGCCCGGCGGCATCCTGCTCATCAGCACCGGCAATACTGCCAGCTGGACGGCGCGCGCGATGAAGGCCCGCTGGGACTATTTCCAGATTGAAAAGGATGCCGGCCACATCAGTTTTTTCAATCCGCGATCGATGGCGCTGCTCGCCGCGCGCGCCGGCTTCGAGGTGGCGTCGTTGTCGACCGGCCGGGTGCGGTTCGCGGAAAAAGGCGATCTGCCCGGCTGGGCCCACGCCGCGGCCAAGATCGCCGCCGAAGCGCTGTCCCTGCCCGCGCGCCTACTCGGCCGCGGCCACGATATGCTGGTTTACCTGCGGCGCCCGCGCGATACGGAGTAATCGCGGGCCTTTAGATGTGCCCCGCATGGAAGCAGCCCGCTCAGGCCGCTCACTTCTCGACCACATACAACACCGAGTTGTCGGCGATGCCGGCGCGCGCAAACGTGGCGGCGCCGAAATGCGCGCGATCGAGCCGGCGCACGATAAAACCGGCGGCGCCGAGCCGCGCCACGATATCCTGCGTGCCGTAGAGGCGCAAATGATCGTCCTGCGCGTAATAACGCCAGCGCTGGTCCGGCGTATCGATTGCCGGGTCTTCGTGCGTTGCCGTGACGCCGACGATCAGCGGAACCATGACGATACCGAAGCCGCCCGGCCTGAGGATACGAAACAGTTCGCGCATCGCCGCCCGGTCGTCCGGCACGTGCTCGAGGATGTGCGAGCACAAAAACATGTCGACCGAGTTGTCGGGGTAAAGCGGCATGTTCGAAATATCGACCTGGTCATCGACGTTCGGCCGAAAATAGTCCGCCGTTCGGTATTCGAGACGGTCGACAGCGCGCAGCAGGCGCGACAGTGCAAGCGACGGCGCGAAATCGATAAAGCGGTAGCGGCGGCCCTGCTCGAGCGCAGCGAGCCGTGCGCGCAGGAACAGCGCATACAGCCGTTCCCGGTCCGAGGCATCGCAGGACGGGCAGCTATATGCGGCAAGGTTCAGCGTTTCGAACGATTCCAGCGGATGGACAAAGCCCATTTCGCGCAGCTTGCGCGGGAAAGACTTGTAGATGGGCTTGAAGCATTTCAATCCGGCTTCGCATACCGGGCACACGAAAGCATCCCCGCGATAAAGCGGCATCCTGATCCGCCGCACGATCGCTTTCTTGAAATCCTTGAATTTGTAACCTTTGTAGTGTGCGAACACGTCACCCTTTCGCAGAACGGTTATTTTTCAGCGCTCGCGGCGCAGTATCAGCACCAGCGACCGGCGGGTTCATTGGGATGCCTGGCACGCAGCGCCGCGGCATAACAGAAAAAGCTCGTCTCCGCCGAACTTATAGTGCGCGGTAATCTTACCGGCATCCAGATCGCCCGCTTCGACCAGCACGAAACCCGATTCCCACGCGGCCGGCGCCCACTGCAGCGGCGGTGCCGGATAGATCCGGGCATCAATATAACCGGCAACACTCAGTCCGCTCGCGGTGTCGGCCATCGTGTAAAGCGGATAGCCCGCCGTGCGCTCGATGATGTCGCGCGCCGTCATCGCGTAATTCTCGCCGCGGTAGTGGCTCTGGTAGTACGGAAAGATGACAACCGCCGCGAGAAACTTCACTGCGATCGCCGCCACAAACCAGCGCAGAACAAGTCGCCCATGCAACTGCCACCCACCCCCCCGCGCGAGCGCGAGCGCGAGTGCGATCAGCGGATAAATCGGCACCAGGTACCGTATGTTGCCGTGTGGCGACAGCCAATACGGGAGGTAGTTGATGAATGCAATCCAGGCCGCGACACGCATCTGCTCGGCGTAGCGGCCGGTAACGACGGCACGCCGGCGCCATAGCAGATAGCCCGCGAGCGCGAGCGCTGGCATCAGCCGCGCCGCCGTTTCGAACGGAAATCCGGCCAGATGCGCGAGATAACCGGCCATGCTCTCCGGCGCCAGCTTGGCGAGAATCTCGTCGAACATGCGCGTACCCTGCCTCGTGTTCCCCGCGAGCATGGCGAACCACAGCGCCGGCGCCAGCGCCGCCGCCACGTGCAACACAAGCGACGGCGCACCGAGCAGCACGCGGCGGTGCGGCGCGCGCGCTAGCAGCACCAGCATCGCCACGCCATAGAACACATAAGCGGTGAACGCCTTGCTCATGAACGCGCAGGTCAGGCTCAAGACCGCGAGCACGATCAGAGCCGGCCGGCGCTCTTCGCACGCGACCCACAACGTCGCGATCGCGGCAAACACGAAAAATCCGAACAGCGGATCGACGTAGGCGAGCCAGCCGCGATACAGCAGCACGTCGGCGAGCGTCAGATAAACCAGCGCCGCAAACCAAGCGAAGCTCGCTTCGCGCAGCAGCCGGAAGGCCAACCAGCCGACCATCGCGGCCGTGGCCAGCGTCGCCGTCACCGTGAGCGCGCGCGTCACCTGCAGCATGTATTCCCAGCCCGTCAGCGCGGCAAATGGAATGATCAGCCAGTTGAACAGTGGATTGTGCAGCGGGTTGAGGCCGAACAAGTACTGGCGGGTCCAGTCGCGCTGATGCCACATCTCGAGCGAAATGATCGGAAATATCGCCTCCTCGCCAACGTAGAAAAACGCGAGCGTCGGCAGGTAGCTCAGCGCCGCGAGCAGCACCAGGATTCTGAGATGAACGATGTTCATTTATGGGGAATGGGGAATGGGGAAACGCTTTAGTATCCCATCACTCATCACTCATTACCCATTGCTATTCTCCCGTCCATAACCCGGGCGTGGCCCGCGCGCGCCGGTCTCCCCAGAAACGCGCAAGGACGCGACCGTAGCATGCAGGCAACGCATGGTGCTCGTCGACGAATTCTTCCACCACGCAGCCATACCGCTCCGACTGCCCCGCATCGATGATAATCAAATCCTGGTCGCGTGCCCACGCGTGGAGCATCTGCTTGGTGCGGCGCAGCGCGCCGCCGGTTTGCGCGGAACCAAGAAACGCACGCTCCATGCCCGGCAAGAGCGGTGGCAGGAACAGAATGATGTCACCGCCCGCCCGCTTCACATTGTGCGCGAGCGCGGCCAACCGTTCGAGTATCGCCGGATTTGGCGCGCCGCCGGTCCTGATCAGGTCTACCGCATATTTTGAACTTGGCACCACCGCGCTCGCGATCAGCGCTTCGGCACGCCGCGCAGGCACCGGATCGAGATTGGCGAATGTCGCGCTGCCGTCGTAACGATAGCCGGTGCAGGTGCCGCGAAAGATGGTGTCGAAGTCCCTCGCCAGCGTGCCGTCGGCACAGCGGTAGTCATCGCTCGCTTCCTGCAGGAACATCTGCCTGAACGCCGCCGCCGGCGCAGGCGCACGCGCGATGCTTTTGAAAATGCCGAGCAGGTTTTTGACGCGCGGCAGCGACAATGCGTCCTGCAATTGCTGCGCGGCCGGAACCGCCGAGCGCTGCCGTGGCGAGCCGGCGGCGGGCGGCGCCAACTCTTCGCGCCCGGGCGCGCCCGGCTGATAAACGAACCCGAGGGACCAGTCGAGCGGGACCACCAGCCATTTGAGGTGAGCCTGCGTGCGCTGGAGAAACTCGGCTTCGGCAATCACCGTCATGAGCGAGTTGCCGGTCTGCGCAAAGTTATACGGCTTCATATCGGCCGGAAACATGTGTTGCGTGACGCCCATCGCAGTTGATGAACCAAATACAACGGTATTAATTTTCGGCAGCCGGTCGAACAAGCGGGCCGATTTGAACGGGCGGCTGTCGCTCAGCGGTGGCGCATAGGTCACGCCGTGCGTTGCCTGCTGCCATTGGCTCGCCTGAATCACGGCCGCGGCGTCGCCGCCGAGACTCTTCAAGCCCAGGGTGTAATTCAATACCAGCACGGGTAACAACACCGCCGCAGCGACTGCCGCGAAGACGATGACATAGGTTCGAGTCTGGCGGGTTGGGTCCATCAAAACTGGAAGTAGAGAAATTCAGATTGCTTGTGCAGGTTGAAAATGGCGATCAGCGCGAGCGCCGCCGTGAGCAGCGCGTAAAGCGGGGCCGGCCGCCACGCAAGGCGCCCCTCATAACGCTCGGCGAACAGCGCCAGCGCCGGCCGATACGCGGCGAGCAACTGCTGCGTATTGGGCGCGAACCACACGATCAACAACGAGATCCCGATCCAGTTCACCACGCCGCCTCCCACGAGATCGTGGGTGTCGCCAAAGCGTACGCCGTGCCCGGCGAGCCACGCACCGGCCGCGCCCCACTTCGGCAGCCAGAAATCCGGCAGCACCAATCCGTTAAGGCCGGCCATCGCTTTCAGCATCGCGACCGCCGCAACGAGATCCGCGCTGCGGAACAATACCCAGCCGATCACTACCGCGGTGAACGTAATCACGCAGCCGCACGCACGTCCCCACCGCGTCGAGCGCCGGATATCGTGCCCCCAACGGCGACGCAGCGCGTGCCAGCCGTGGTTGATGACGAGATAAACGCCGTGCAATGTGCCCCACAGCACGAACGTCCAACCCGCACCGTGCCACAGCCCGCCCAATACCATGGTGATCATCAGGCTTGCGTAACGTCGCACCGGCCCCCGCCGGTTGCCGCCCAGCGGGATGTAGAGATAATCGCGCAGAAAACGCGACAAGGTCATATGCCAGCGCCGCCAGAAATCCGCGATGTTGACGGCTTTGTACGGCGAATGGAAATTGAGCGGCAGCACGATGCCAAAGAGGCGCGACAGGCCGATCGCCATGTCGGAATAACCGGAAAAATCGAAATACAGCTGGAACGTGTACGCGAGCGCGCCGCACCACGCCTCGAGCGCCGTCAGCTCGACGCCGGCGGCGGCGGCGTCGAACACCGGCTTGGCGTAGCCTCCGATGCCGTCGGCCAGCATCACTTTCTTGAAGAGACCGATCACGAATATCGTGATGCCGACCGCCGCGTTCTCGTAGCTAAAGCGGTAGGTCGAGCGCTCACCGAACTGCGGCATCATTTCGGCGTGGTGCAGAACCGGGCCCGCAATCAGGTGCGGAAAATAAGTGACGAACAGACCGTAGTGAACGAAGTTGTACTCGCGCGCCTTGCCGTAATAGGCGTCGGCGAGAAATGCAATCTGCGTGAAGGTGAAAAAAGAGATGCCGAGCGGCAGCACGATTTCACCCAGTGACAAAGTCGAGCCGGTCGCGTGATTGACGCTGGCGAGGAAGAAATTCGCGTACTTGTAATAGGCGAGCACGGCGAGGTTGACCGCGACCGCAAAAATCAACATCCGTTTGCGCGCGCCGCTGCCGACCGGTGCTGCGCTGCGCGCGATTGCCACGCCGCACAAGTAATTAAAGCAAATCGACAGCGCCAGCAACGCCACGTACAGCGGATTCCACCAGCCATAAAAAAACAGCGAGGCGGCGGTGAGCCACGCCGCGGCAAGTTTCGGCTGGAAGCGGCCGAGTAGGAAAAACCCCGCCAGCGTCACCGGCAGGAATAAAAAAATGAAAACGTAGGAATTAAACAGCATGCAATCTGCGTGATGAGTGATGGGTGATGAGTAATGGGGGAAAACGCTGAATGGACAACCCGGGAGGTGGAAGCCTTTCGCCTTTACCCATCACCCATTACCCATAACTCATCGCCGCTGTAAAAAAAACCCCTTAACCGCATCAATTACGGCATCGATCTGTGCGTCCGTGATGCCGAAATAGAGCGGCAGCCGCAGCAGGCGGTCGCTGATCGCGTCGGTCACCTTGAAGCTGCCGCACGCCCGGCCGAATTTGCGCCCGCCCGGCGATGAATGCAGCGGCACGTAATGCGAAACCGACAGCACTTCGTGCGCCTTCAGATGCGCCGCGAGAGCCATGCGCGTCGCGAGGGTGTCGGCGAGGACATAAAAAATATGGCCGTTGGCCACGCGGTCGACCGGCACCTCGGCGGGCAGTTCGATCGCGTCCGACGCCGCGAGTTCGGCGAGGCCGGCGCGGTAACGCGCACAGACCGCGCGCCGGCGCGTGATGACTTCCTCGGCATGCGCGAGCTGCGCATCGAGAAATGCCGCGATCAATTCGCTCGGCAGGTAAGAGGAGCCGAGGTCGACCCAGGTGTATTTGTCCACCTCCCCGCGCAGAAAGCGGCTGCGGTTGGTGCCCTTTTCGCGCACGACTTCGGCGCGTTCGATGAAACGCTCATCGTTGATGAGCAGCGCCCCGCCTTCGCCGGAGAGGAGATTCTTGGTTTCGTGAAAACTGAAGCAACCGAAATGCCCGATCGTGCCCAGATTGCGGCCTTTGTAGGTCGACAGCAGCGCCTGCGCGGCGTCTTCCACCACCAGCAGATTGTGGCGCCTCGCAATGTCCATGATCGCGTCCATTTCGCACGCGAGGCCCGCGTAATGCACCACGGCAATCGCTTTGGTGCGCGGCGTGATGGCGGCCTCGATCAGCTTTTCATCGATGTTGATGGTGTCGGCGCGCACGTCGATAAATACCGGCACCGCGCCGCGCAGGGCGAACGCGTTTGCCGTCGACACAAAGGTATAGGACGGCATGATGACTTCGTCGCCGGGTGCCAGATCGCACAGGATGGCGGCCATGTCGAGCGCGCCGGTACACGAATGCGTGAGCAGCGCGCGCTGGCAGCCCAGGCGCTGTTCGAGCCACTGGTGACAGCGCTGGGTGTAATAGCCGTCGCCCGACAGATGGCCGCGCTCGAGTGCGTCGGCGATATTGGCGAGCTCCGCGCCGACCGCGGTCGGCTTGTTGAATGGAATCTTCATGGTCATCCGTTAGCGTACATTACATAATGAGAGTAGCGGAGGCGTCACGCCGGCAACCGGCGCTTCGAACTCGCCACGTTCGGGTTCGCGCGGCATTACCCGCGCTGCGCTGACCTGCAGTCGAGACACCCCATGCCGCCATTCGGGCGCCACAAGTGCCCAAGCTTCAGGAGTAGAGGATGAATAAGACGATCATCAGGCCAATCCTCACCGCGATTGCGGCAGCGAGTTCGCTGTTCGCGATGCAGGCGCAGGCGCAGTCCGTGCCGCAATCGGCGGCCGAGGGCACCCGACTCTGGTTCGTCGAGCTGGCCGGTGCGCCGGTGGCCGATGGCACATCGCTGGCCGCGGTGCTGGCGGAAAAAGCAGCGTTCCGGCGTGAAGCTG
>JANNPG010000181.1:0-1727 GCA_031399805.1 Betaproteobacteria bacterium
AATTGTTCTGGGGCATGGATTGCGGCTGGGCGGCGGAAAATTAAAAAAAGCGGCTGAAACCGCCGATGCAATGAGTGATTGGGCGATTAAGAAGTGGTCTCAAAAACAGTTTGGAACCACGGATAAACACAGATTTTGAAATACGGCTAGACCTTCGCGAGTTCGCCGCGCATTTGCCGGATCGTCGCCGGGTAGTCCGTGGTGCCGAAGATGGCCGAGCCGGCAACAAAGGTGTCCGCGCCGGCGCGGGCGATCTCGGCGATGTTGTCGGTCTTGACGCCGCCGTCGACTTCAAGCCAGATGTCGCGACCCGAGGCCGCGATGCGCGCGCGCACCGCACGCAACTTGGCGAGCGCCCCACTGATGAATTTCTGCCCGCCAAAGCCCGGGTTCACCGCCATGATCAGCACGAGGTCGAGCTTGTCGAACACGTGATCGAGATAATCGAGCGGCGTTGCCGGGTTGAACACGAGGCCCGCCTTGCAGCCGTGCTCTTTGATGAGCGCGATGCTGCGGTCAATGTGCTCGGACGCCTCGGGATGAAACGAAATGATATTGGCGCCGGCTTTGGCAAAATCCGGAATGATGCGGTCGACCGGCTTCACCATCAGGTGCACGTCGATCGGCGCCGTCGTATGCGGCCGCAGCGCCGCGCACACCAGCGGGCCGATGGTCAGATTCGGCACGTAATGATTGTCCATCACGTCGAAATGAATGAGGTCGGCGCCGGCCGCGATTACACTCTTCACCTCCTCGCCGAGGCGCGCGAAATCGGCCGACAGTATGCTGGGTGCAATGCGGTACATGCGCAGATTCTACCCGTTATTGGCGATATTCTGATAGCTCGGGTGCTGCGCCAAATGACCAGTTGCGACACCCGTCAAAATAGTGTGCAATGAGCGCCAGACGAGACGCGACCCACACCCACCGCATGCCGACCGAAAAAAAATACGAAATCAGCGTCACGACGCACGTCACTTACATCCCCGAGCAATCGGATGCCGGCAGCGGCCGCTATGTGTTTGCCTACACCATCACGCTCAGGAACACCGGCAGCGTTACCGCGCAACTCATCAGCCGACACTGGATCATCACCGACGCCAACAACCAGTTGCAGGAGGTGCGCGGACTCGGCGTCGTCGGCGAGCAGCCGCGGCTCAAGCCCGAGGAGATTTTTGAATACACGAGCGGCACCGCGCTCGCCACACCGGTCGGCACGATGCGCGGCACGTATCAAATGGTGGCCGAGGATGGCCTGCAGTTCGATGCCATCATCCCGGAATTTACGTTGTCCATCCCGCGCGTGCTGCACTGACGGACCGGTATCGAGGGCCCGGCACTGACGGCCGCGGCGCGCCGGGCCGTAGCGAAATGCACGAGGCCGCGCGAATGCCGCTCAACTCCGGTCCGGGTCGCGATCGGCCGGCGGCCGCGGCTTGCGCGGCCACGTCCACCAGACGATGAAAAGCAGAATCGCGAGCGCAACACCCGCCTCGAGCAAAAACCACAGCATGTAGAGCCTGACTCTCGTGTTATATACTGCGGCGCATCTTGCATCGCCTGCCGTCCATGATACTCCGCTGCATTGCGCTTATTGCGCTGACCTTACTCGCCGCGTGCGAAACGCTGCTGCCCGCCAAGCCGCCCGCAGCAACCGTTCCGGCGCCGGCACCTTCGCCTGTGTCTCCCGCGCCGGCGCCAGGGCCAGTCGTCGAGACTCCGGCGCC
>JANNPG010000276.1:0-22723 GCA_031399805.1 Betaproteobacteria bacterium
CATTTGCTGGATCTCCGGAGTTGCCAGCGCCCGGGCGATCTCGCCGCTCAACTTGTTTATCACCGGGGCAGGCAGTCCGGCCGGGCCAAGGATGCCGCTGTAGAGCACAATCTCGAATTTCGGGAATCCCGATTCTGCGATGTGTCCGGTGGTCCCCGCACCGCCAGTTCCGTACTGCAACTGGTTGGGCTTGGCTTTCGCGAGCGCGACAAATTCTTTCACGCTTCGCGCGGGTACCGATGGATGCACGGCGTGTGCATCAGCACTGCGTAGACGAACACGGCTGCTGCGCGTCGGGCCAAGGCCCGGTCATTTGGCAATGACATGCTTATCAGTAACGGAAATTTCACTTCAGGGCAGTATAGACGACTCAAGCTCATTGCGAAATGGCGCGCCGGGTAAGTATGAGTTCCAGGTTTCCGCTTTGTAAAGGCCAGCGGCCTCAGGTCTTGCAATCACGCAGCTCCTCACTTCGATCAGAAAATGTTGGATTGCAAGACCTGGCCCGCTTGTTTTTTCAGCATCCTTTCCTGACTTTTGAGCGGAGCAACTCCGGCCGCCGCGACCGCGTCGTCAGAGCGGCGCGCTGCCGCCGACCGTCACCCGCTGCATCAGGCGACGGTGTTGCGGCCACTTGTAGTCGAAAGACGCGAGGTGCTGCACCGTGCAGTTGTCCCACATCAGAAGGTCGCGCGCCTGCCAGCGGTGCGTATGATGAAAACGCGCGTCGACGATGTGCTCGGCGAGCTCGTCGATCAGGGCCAGCGCCGCATGCGTCGCCATGCCTTCGATGCCTTCGCATTCGCCCTTGCTTACGTACAGGCATTTGCGGCCCGTGAATGGATGGACGCGCACGACGGGGTGTACCACCGTTGGTTGATCGCGCCGCAGCGCCTGATCGGCCTGGCCGGTACCGGTGCGGGCACGACGGCCGGCAACCTGGTGTATCGCACGCAACTTCGCAATCCGGCGCTGTGTTTCAGCCGGCAGGTTGTCGTAGGCATCCGCGGCGCTGGAGAAATGGGTATCTCCCAACGACACGCCGTTTTCCGCCGGCACTTCGAGCGCGTAGAGCAAAGTCGCGCGCGGCGGCCGCGCGGTGTACGACATGTCGGTATGCCATACGCTGCCGGCGTCCGCGTGGCCGATGTCGCGGCCGTTCTCCTTGATGTTCGAGACGTACATGATCTCGGGATGGCGCGGGTGCGCGTAGTGCGTGAGAAAAATCCGCTCCACCCCGCCGAAGCGCCGCGCGAACGCGACCAGCTGCTCCTCGTTGAAATGCTGATAAGGAAAGCAAACGACGCCGCGCGCGTTGAAAGCGGACTCGATGCGACCGAAGTCCTCCGCCGACAAACTCTGCGCGAGGTCGACGTCACGAATTTCCGCGCCGATGACGTTTTGCGAATTCATTATCTTCATTGTGTCGGTTCTCGTTTCGTTAAAAGAACTATGTGGCCGCTTCAGGCTTGCTGTCAATGTTGCGGGCGGGGTCCAATACTCATTCCGCTTTGGCGCCGGACGCGCGTATCACCGCGCCGAGTTTTTCGACCTCGGCCCGGAAATAAATGTCGAACGACTCGGGTGTGCCGCCGGCGGGATCGAGGCCTTCGCGCGCAAGCTGCGCCCGATGTCAATCCGGATGTGCGCGGAATTCTTTCCCACCTCTTCAAGCGGAAGTATGCATCAGAATTAAATTTCCGGTGGGAGGGTCCGGGACGCGGCCGTTGCCCGCTTGCTCATTCAATGCGGATATTCGCCGCCTTGATGACTTTCGCCCACTTGTCGCGCTCGCTCTTGATGAACGCGTCGAATTCGGCAGGGCTCGCGCTGACGGCGGCGTCGAGGCCGGCGTTGAGGTAAAAAGCTTTGACATCGGGCAGGGCGAGGATGCGCACGAGCTCCGTGAACAGCTTCTTGATGACCGGCGCGGGGGTGCCGGCGGTGGCGAGCAGCCCGTACCAGCCGACAATCTCGAAGCCGGGCACGCCTTGCTCGCTGATGGTGGGAACGTCGGGCATCGCGGGATCGCGCGCGCCGGCGCTGATCGCGAGCAGGCGCAGGCGGCCCGCCTTGATTTGCGGCAGCAGCCCGCCGGCGGCGGCGATGACGAGGTCGATGCGCCCGGCCAGGAGATCCACCACGAATTGCGGGCTGCCCTTGTACGGCACGTGCACCATGTCGACGCCGGCCAGCGACTTGAACAATTCTCCGGCGAGGTGCGGCGAGCTGCCGGTGCCGGGGGAACCGTAGCGCAGCTGGCCCGGTTTTTCGCGCGCAAGGGCGATCAGTTCCGGCACCGATTTCACCGGCATCGACATCGGCACCGCCAGCAGCAGGTTGTTGGTCGCGGTGAGCGTGATGGCCGCGAATGCGCGCTGGCTGTCGTACGGCATGTTCTTGATGAGGCTGGGGTTGACCGCGTTCGGTCCGTTGGCGCCGATGAGCAGCGTGTAGCCGTCGGGCGCCGCTTTCGCGACGATCTCGGCGGCGATGCTGCCGCCGGCGCCGCCGCGATTGTCGACCACCACCGGCTGGCCCCACGCGTCGGCAAGCTTGGCGGCCAGCGGGCGCGCGACCATGTCGGTGACGCTGCCGGCGGAAAACGGCGTCAAAATGCGCAGCGGCTTCTCCGGAAATCCGGCCGCGGCGGCCGTCATCGTCAATGCGGCGCAGACGACGGCGGTTAGAGTGAACGCGTATTGCGGATGATGCGTCATGCGTGATTCCCCCGGTGACGATCAATCGTTATTGTGCGCAAGTGTAACGCGCCTTACTACCGGGCCCAGGCGCACGCGCCGCCGAATCCGGCGGGGTGGCCGACGAACATGATGAATGACGCCATCACGATGCCCACGAACAAGAAGGCTCGAAGGAGTAGTACAACAGGTCAAAGAGCCCGCGGACTTCTCTATTTTTTCCGAACCGCCCGGCTTTAGCATCTTGCCGCATACGGCATCCGTTCCCCAGAAGAAAATCCCGTACACGGCCCGGCGCGGGCTTCAGCGTATTCGCGTAGTCGTTCGCGAAGTTGATGAGTGATGAAGTTTCCCATTACCCATTGCCCGATCGTCCCCTTCATCCTTCATCCTTCCGCCTTCATCCTTGCTCTTCACCCTTTCGCGCCCTTACGCGCTCCCGCTCTCACGGTCGCTTTGCGCTTGACGGCGGGGCGGGGGAGGCAGAAGCTTTTGCGATTATCGCTTTTACCCCATCTGGTTGCGAAGTAAATCGTAGTGGGAAAATGAAATGCTAAAGTTAAGTGCGCCGATATGCCTGCAGGTGCAGTCCGGTTGGAGATGCGACCGAAAGATAAATTGCGGGCAGCGATTGCCGAGTTGGCTAGCTTTGAAGGCGCCTGCGTAATAGTTAGCTCGACGGGGTCGGTATTCATGAGCGCCCTCTGTTGCTTGACCATCCATGGTGACCGCTAAAGTTGGCGCGGCATTAATATTTGCGAAGTACAATCGGCAGTGACGGAGACCACAGGTGCGCATATTCATCTCGTATTCCTCAAAGTACCGTGACATCTGCGAGCGGCTCCAACTCGCCTTGGAAGCCGATGGCCGCCACGAAGTGTTTGTCGATCGTTCCGAATTAAAAGCGGGAAAGCCTTTCGACGAAATGCTGCGCGAGGGCATCGACGACTGTGACCTGCTGCTGTTTCTGATCAGCCCGGAGAGCGTGGCACCGGGCAGTTATGCGCTCGCGGAAATGGGTATCGCGAAAGCGCGGTGGCGTCACCCCGGTGGCCGCGTGCTTCCGGTCAAGGTGGCACCGACCCCGAAAGAGGCAATTCCAGCCTATCTGCGTGCGGTGACAATACTTGAACCGCAGGGTGACCTGGTTATGGAAACCGTCGCTGCCGTCGATGCTGTATGGCGCCCTGCGCGTCCATGGCGCGTCTTTGCACTGCTCGCCGGCATTGTGCTTGCCGGGGGACTAGGGCTGGCGGGCTACACACAATGGCAAAAGCAGCGTTTGGCCCAGGCACAGGCGACCACGCTGGCCGCAACCGCGCAACAACTGTGCGAATCAAAGGACCACGCCTTGGCTTGGCAGCGCTACGACGAGGCTATTGCACGCTATCCCGATCACCAATCCCTCCGCCGGGCGCGCGAAGATTGTGGCATGCGCTGGCTGCGCGAAATACGCGTGCGCGAGGGCAAAGAAACCTTCACCGACATCGTCAATCGCGTGCTGCCGGTGCTCGCCGAAGGGGCGGCTAACGCCAACGGGCAACGTGCGGCCGACCTGCGCGCCCATATGGGGTGGGCTAACTTTCTGCGCATCCGCGACGGGGCCGGCGGCCTGGACCCTCAAGCGCACTATCAAAAAGCACTGGCCGAGGAGTCGTCAAACGTATTCGCACATGCCATGTGGGCGCACAACATTATGTTCAAAGACGGACCGATCGAAAGTGCCAGGCAGTACTTCGCCAGCGCGCTCGCCAGCGGGCGCGAGCGGGCCTATGTGCGGGAACTACAGTTTGCCGCGATGTTGAATCACATGGAGAGTTCCGCGCAAATCGAAGCGGCGCGCATCGCGGGCGAGATGCGAAAAGCCGGTGAAGAAATCGACGAACGTTTGCGCGAACGTCTGTGGACTTACGTATATTACGCGGGCCTGCTGTCGGAAAGCCGGCGCATGAGCTTCATGGCGGGCATGCGCGATCCGGACAACCCTGCGACTTTTCGCTGGCTTTTTCCGGAAAACCAGGTTCGCGAGGATCGCCGCAACCTCTGGCGTTTTTTTCTGGCGTCGTTGGAACAGGCAGCCGGCGAGCGCGATGCCGCCCTCACGCGGTACGAGGCATTGCGTGCCGATATACAGCACGACCGTTTGTCCAGATTGCTGCCGCCGACGCTTGCCGCAATCAAGCAACTGCGGAGCTTATAAATGGTGAGGCAGTTGGCGATCAACTCACCAGCTAAAGACGCCCGGCGGCTGAAAATGGCCGGCCTGATGTTCATGGTGCTTGGCGCAGCCGGCTTTGCCGTCATAGGCAACGCGGTAGGTGACGGCAGCAAGCTCCTTACGGGTACACCGCGCTACATTGCGCTGGTCGCGGGTGCGTGGCTGGTCGTAGCGCACGTCGTCGCCATCGGTTTGATTGTCCTTCTTGCCGGCCTCAAAAACGTTCCACTGCTGACGAGCGCCCCGGCGCGTCGCGGCGCATGGCAAAAGCTCATGGGATTCACGCTGATTATTCTGTGTTTCGCCTACGTGGCTCTAACGGACATGCCCGCGTTCCAGTTCGTGGATGAAACGTGGTGGATATTATTTCCAAGCCTGGCGGCGTTTCTCGTATCAGCGCGCGTCGGCTTTCAGCTACTGCGCAGCGGCTGGAAGTATGACGTGGTGTCGGCCGAGCAACTGCTGGCGCGCGATCCGCGTCCGCCGGTAGTTTACCTTCGGTCCTTTGAAGCCGACAGTGAACTTGTCCTGCGGCCGGCCGGATTCTGGAACAGGGTGGCCACCGTATTCTTTGACTACATGGTTACGTTCAGCCCGGAGCAGGAACTTGCAGAAATTCTGAATCGCGTGGGGCCGGTGATCGCGATTGGCAAGCCGGGCGAACCGCTGCCGGAGCTTGGCGCGGCGAGGCTCTACGTCGGTGACGCGGACTGGAAGGCCAAGGTTACCGACATGATAGCGCGGTCCCGACTCGTGATCATTCGTGCGGGCTCGACGCCAAATCTGCAGTGGGAGATCGAGCAGACGATGACCCGCGTGCCGCGCCGTCAGATTTTGTTCGTGAGCCTCGGTGACGCCAAAAAAACTGCGCCGTTCGATCAATATTTTGAACAGCGCTTTGGCCCGGTCATGCAGTCATCCACGGCTGCCGATACGCCGGTGTTCATGAAGCTGATTTCCACCGGCAAGTACGTGCATGGCAAGATCATCTTCTTTGATGATTCGCTACAACCGCGGGAGGAACCGATCCGGCTCAAGTTAGGCTGGACCGGCCTGGCATTGGGCCTGATGCGTCCGTATCGGGACTCGATTCAATCGGCAATGCGGCGCGTATTTGCTTCACTGGAGCTGCCGTGGGTTACGCGCCACAGCCAGACTGCGGCGGTTTTGCTCGCGATGTTCGGCGGAATTTTCGGCCTGCATCACTTTTACCTCGGCGATCGGCGGCGGGGATTCAAGCATCTGGCATTTTTTTGGACGACGGTTCCGATGTACGTCGGATGGTACGATACTGTGAAATTGGCATGGCTCGAAGCGCGGGAATTCGATGAAAAGTACGGTGTACGGTAAGGCGTGGCACGCTGCCGGTATTCGTGTTTGAAGCCGGTGGTGCACAGAGGCAGGCTTGAGGGTTACGGAAACGTCTCTGAGCCGTCAGGCTCATAGTGCGGCACCTTGTTCATATCGTGCCGAAACTTCGATAGCTCGTAATACATGCGCCGCCGCGCACGGCTCTGATTACCCAAGGGGCGGTGTTCCGCAATGCAATGCCAGGGGTTATACGACAGGCGCCTGGCGAACGCCATCTGCTCGGGGGAGGTGAATTTCTGTTTAGGAATGCGCAGCGTCGCCACCGACACCCGCGGGGAGAGTCGCTCCGGCCAAAGTACGCCGGCGTTTTCGATGGGCATTCGATGCGGATCGGTTTGCAGCTGCACGCGAACGTCGATTTCCACATCCCCCCGGTCGAGTGCGGCGACCATTGCGTCGCGCAGGTAATCGTCGGGCGGGCGAAATGGCAGGCGCGGAATCGGGGTATTTTTTTTCGAAACCGGCCAGAACGAGTACATCATGGCCTGCCCTTCTCCCATCAGGTACGGCACGCAACTGAAGTACGGCGCTTCGAACGGGCTGCTCTGCGTTTTGATATACAGACCCTGCATGATCAGGTCAAGCACATGAGGACGCTTTAAGTTGACGAAATGAAAAAGCGAGGCGTTCTTCACGCTCCATTCCTGCAAATGCGAGTTAGCGTAGGTGTCCGGCGTGACAAACGTGGGCGGCGAAACTCCAAACATATCCTGCGTGGATTTTTCTTCGTCCATGAGCTTGGTGCCCGGCACGTCCATCAGCTTGACGCTGATGCTCATGAATCCCACGTCGTCTATGTCCGGCGTGACGTAGGGGCCGGGCCCGGAAAAACGTACCCATGCCGGATAGGATCGGCGGACAGCGAAAATTCCCTTGCGATACTGCGCCGGCAAATTGTCGTGAACGACAAGCTCGGCGCGCACGATGCCGTGAGTCTTGGTGTTGCCGCCGCGCTCGAAGCCGCCGGGCTTCCACAGCCCGCTCATCTGCTGCTTGAAGGTCATAACGATGGCTTCCAGGTTGGCTTCTTCGTTGGGTAGCGCCCGCTCCTCGGCGATCTTCAGACCTTCGTCCCTGCGTTGCCAGTTGATGAGCGCAGTCGTCGCGCGCGCGAGCGGTTCGCGAAGCACCGCATCGAAGGCGGAACGAAAGAAGGGATCGATGCGCCGCTCCATTTGCACCAGGAGAATCGACGTGTCGCTTATCCAGTCCAGCAACCTGGAACCGGTATTGGCGCGCGGTATCGGACGGCTCGTGTTTGAATCCATGCTGACCTCTCTTGCTACGCCGTTCTCCGCAGTCGCCAGATAGCGTAAAGCGCGGATGCCGGGCAGAAAAAAATATGCGCCGCCGCGCACGGTCACGAATGGCGGCAATTCCGTCAGTCGGTGGGCGGGACCGTGGGGCTGGGGCATCGAGAAAATATTCGTCGGGCATTCGTCCAGGACCGGCTGGCGATGCCCCAGCAACGGGTCGCCTTCGCCGGCCATGCCTGCGAATTTGGTTCCGGCAATCCATGCGGCCTGCACGAACTCGAACTGGCGGCCGATGTTTGCGTTGAGACAGATGAAGTGCAGGCCCGATTCGCCGTCCGCCTTCACGCCGGACAATGCTTCTGCCGGCCTTATCTGCGCGCCATACGCGCGCCCACGCCTTAGCAAGCGATGGAATCGGGTCGAAGCAACAAGATCATTGCCGAGCGCCTCGGCATCGAACCCCAACGTGCGGATCAGGCGCGAAATAAAGCCTGACTTGCCGGGTGGCAGATCCGCCGTGCGCGGATTACTTCTGCGCACATGCGCCCCCAGCGGGCAACGCACGCCTTGGGGATCGGATTCAAAAGTAAATGCATTGAGGTCGCCCTTGGGGTTTACGGCATTCCCGGCGATTACCTCAGTCGTGCGCCCGACAAGGGGTTCGCCATCGAGCGTCCGGCCGACCATGGCCGCCGCCAAGCGGTCACGCCGCGCCGCGTCGCCGCCGGCTTGCTGATCGAGGTAGCGCCAAAAACCGCGAATATCCTGTTGCAACTGACGCATCACCAGGTAACTGCCATTGCGACCGAGGTCGGCCTTGTCGGCCGCGTCTTCCGCCCGGGGAAGCATCGCCGCTTTACTGCGTTGCGGGTCGACCAGGGGACGATCCGTATACGCCCCATATTCGTTCGGATAGCCGAGCAGGAATTCGCCGAGGCACGCGAGGTTGGTATAGTCGTATTGGTCTTCGTCCCTGACAGGCCGCTCGCGGTCCCAATCAACCTTGGGTTGAGATATGCCGTCTTCGAAGCCGAAAGGTTCTTTGCTGCTCAATTCCGACGTCGGGAGACGAAGCGCTTCTTCAAAGCCTGCGCCTAGCTGTGCTCTGATGATTTGCTCGAAACTCTCAAGCAACCCCGGCGCCGCGTACAGCATCACCATCAAATGCGGCACTTGATCCTTGACGCCCCAACCCCACCGAGATGGATCGCTCGCGGCGATGTCACCCAGGCGCCGCGAGCGGCCGGGATCTCCGCTCATGCCGTTGACATACTCATTCGAGAAGCCGTCAACGATTTCGGGCGCGACACCCAGGGCACGCAGTCCCTCGCTAGTCAGCGCCACCTGCAGAGCGGTCGTGGGCCGCGGCTCGGTGGCGACGGCGCTGGTCACCGGTGCCGCCGCCAGCCAGGCTCGCGCGGCATCGCGATTCTTGATGCGCAGCATGAGGAAGCTTGCGTGCGTCAGATGCCCCAAACCGAATCGCAGCAGGACCTGCATGTCTTCCCATTCCGGGCCACCGGCGTTTTCAATTGTCTTCGCGTTCATAGCAGCCTCAGCCACGCGAGCGCCTGGGCATCGGTCACCGACGCGCGTTCGAGCCCCTCGCGTATATGCTGGTTCCGTGCCAGATCGGTCAGCGTAAGGCCGGGGTAGGCTTTGTACCAAACCTGGCTCGGTATCTGGTGCCTGCGCTGGAAATACTTGAAATTCTTCTCATGGCGCGCGCCGCGTTTGATCAACCATTCAGTGCGCGGCCAGCCTATACCGTGGCTGAACGTCAGGTTCAGGCCCCACGCGACTTTGTTGACGAAGTCGTCCATGTACGCCTCGTGGCTGCCATCGTAATTGCTCGCAAACACCATCCGCGACTTGTTGTCGATGAATACCCAGCGCGCGAAGTGTATGGTCTGCACGCGCCCCAGATGACCGCGATTGAAAATGTGCCGGCAGGCGTAGTCGGTCAATAGCAGTACGAAGATCAATAACCAGCGGCGAAACAGCCCCGGTTTCACCGAACCGAGTGCGGAAAACTGGTTCGACACATCGCGGTCTTCCAGCCGCCGCAATTCCTGCAACGCTTGCGGATCGGGACGCGGGCAGATCTCGGGGTCGCTCATCTCGCGTATTCGCAACAGAATAATGACGAACGGCAACAGCACAATGATCAATGGCAGTGCGATCAACCCGGCCAAGGGAATCGCGATGGCATGGACGAGTTTCGCCATCTCCCACCCCAAAGGCGTGGGTTCGGGCGGTGTCAATGTCACCCGGCCGGCGCGCACCTCCGCATCGACAAAAGCAATAAGGTCACGCCTGACCCGCTGTGCATCGGCACCTGACCCTATCGCATTTCGCGGCACTTTAGCGGAAAGCACGCGCTGCAGTGCGCTCTCTTGCTTAATCTGACGTACGGTACGGCCGAGCCAGTTCACGTAGTTGACGGCCACCGGCAGGTCATGCGCCATCATCCAGGCCAGCACATCACTTTGTGCACCGAAGTCTTCGCAATGGGCAAAGATTTTCCGCAACCCCGCCCCCGCACGCCGCGACAGTTCGGCGAGCAAGTCACTCGATGGCCCGTCGCAGTCCGCCATTAACACAAGGTGTTTTGGAAAACTCGGCACCGGCAAACCATGGGCAGCAATGTCGTCCAGCGTCGCATCCTCCAGTATCACAAAGCGAGCAAAGTGCAGACGATCAAATTCACCAAAGGGCAGCAACGCATTGCCCGGATTCGCCATGCCGGGCTGCGCATTCATGGTGTCCAGCAGCGCGCGCAGGCCGGGCTCGTTCCCGGCCGCGATGGGTGCTACCACCATGAAATGCGCCTGAGGCGTCACAACTTTAGAATTGCAAACAGAAGTCGATCAGCCGCTTTTTTCCCCAGTACACCTTGCCGAGGTAAAAGCCCGGCCCGATCTGCCGGATCTCATCGCGAACCCAGTGTGCGAGCAGCGAAGTTTCGGAGTAATCGAGCACAATGCATTCCTTGTCGTCCAGCCAGCTCTTCCCCTTATAAACCTTGGCGACAACGGCCTCCAGCCCGAACGCGAGGATCTTGTTCTTCAGCACGCCCTTCTGTGCATCGAACACTTTGCCCTGCCAGCCAAAGTGATTGATCATCTCGGCGATGTTTGATGTATACACCGTGCCCGGCGCGATGATCGCCGTACCCTTTGCCGGGCCATTCGGAATGTCGCCCATCGGGCTGGCCTTGAACAGGTCGTCGAGCTGAACCTGCGACATTGACATCAGTTTTGCTGCGTCGTATTCCATGGTCATCTCCTGTGTAGAAATCCTGCTGTTAAATAAGCAAACCTGTACCAGACTCAAGCGCTGTTCATCATGGCGTAGCTGCTGCGTCGCGCAGAATCACCTCAGCCGCCCTCTCGCCGATCATGTAGACCGCACTCACAACAAAGAACCCCGGTATGCGCGGAAACACGGAAGCGTCGACCACCCGCAGCCGGCGCACACCGTGGACCGAGAAATTGCTGTCAAGCACGCCGTTTTCGCTGATTGGACCGATGGCGCAGGAGCACGACGCGTGGTGACCCCAGGCCGTATCGCGCACGTAGTCGGCCAGTTCCGCGTCGGTCTTGATGGCGATTCCGGGCGTCTTCTCCTCGGCAATCAATCCTTTGGCGATCAACGGCGCCGTTATGCGACGCACGAACTTGATGCCATTAACCACCGCCTGCAGATCCTCACCGGCCGCATCGTTGCCATCCTCAAAATAATTGAAGTTCACCAGCGGCGTGTCGCGCGGATCGGCTGACCGCAAGGTGATCGACCCGGCGCGATTCTTGGTATGTGCCTTCAATAACGCCAACGTCAGGTAGTCCTGGTGCGCGCTGATCTGTTTCGAAAAGCCGGTGAAGTAGCCCTCGAATCGAGCCAGCAGCGCCATGCAAAAAATATCCGGTTCTGGCGCCGCCGGCGCGGAGCGACATGCAATGGCCATCGCGGCACCGTTGGAGGTGTACATCCCCGACCGCGATTCACGCCAAAGCCGCCACAAAGGATCGGTGCGATCGAAGCGCGCGCCCCCCAGCACCTTCCATGGCCGATGCATGCGATGCGTCACCGCAACCTCATAGCGGTCTTGAAGATTGCACCCGACCCCAGGCAAATCGACCCGCACGGAGATGCCGTGCGCGCGCAATGCTTGCGCTGGACCAATACCCGACAACATCAACAACTGCGGCGTATTAAAGGCGCCACCGCACAGAATGACTTCGCGCCGTGCGCGCACCTCCCGAGGTTCGCCGGTCTGTGCGTTCGGCGTCGCATGCGCCCGATACAGCTGCTTACCCTTGAGATACTCGACGCCTGCCGCGCTGCCGTCGCTCGCAAAGATCACCCGCGTGGCAAGGGCATCGAGTTCGATGTGCAACGAGCCCGGATGATCCGCGGCCACCTTCAGCAGACGCTCTCGCGCGCCGATGCGCCGGTGGCCGCTGGTGGACATCGGCGTATAACAAATACCCTCGTAGCTTCGTCGCCCCCATCTTCGTGCGTTGGGGTCACCGCGGGCCCAAAACCAGCGCAATACTCGCGCGATGGGCAGCGGCAGGCTGCTCGCAAAGCTGCGCGCAGTGCCGACCACCGTTCTGAGCAAATCGTCGTCGGCCAGAGCCTCGTGCGGCATCGCGCGCTCGGTGCGCAGCCAGCCGTCCCAGCCATGTCCCGACAAGTCAAAACCGATGTGGCGTAACGCGCGCCATATCCGCCGGTGATGGCAGGCTTCCACCTTTTTGGCATAACGGCGCATGCGTGACGCGCGCCAGGAACGATCGCCGGTTAGCTGCGCAATGTGATTCCAGTCCGATTCGTGCGGCAGCATGAAGATCATGGCGTTATGCGCGGTGCATCCGCCGAGCGCGGCCGCCCGCGGATAGAGCACGCCCTGCCCCGGCTCATACTTGGGGTCGCGCGCCTGCCGCTGCTCGTCGACGTAGTGGCGGACTTTGAAACTCCAGCTCATCGCAGGGTTCTCGCAAGCCGAGGCGTGAAAAGCCGGCACTTCGTAGTCCTCCGGCAGCCGGTCAGCCGAAGTCCTCAAGGGATCGCCGCCGGCCTCGAGCAAGAACACGCGCATGCCGGATTCCACGAGACGTGCCGCCAGAGTACCTCCTCCCGCGCCTGAGCCGACAATGACGTAATCCCATTCGGGTCGCTTTGCGCCTGCCATTACACGCCGCGGGCGGGATCAGAACGTCTTGAGGAAAGCGATCAGGGCGCGCTTATCAGCATCGCTAAGCTCGGGCTCGCGCCCGAAGGCTTGTTCGTCTTTACTCAAACCTTCCTGCTTGTTGAACTCGGCAGTGCCAAAATAGTGGCCACGATTGACGATAAAGTCAGGACACTTGCTCAACTTGATCATGGGCTGCCGCAGATTTTCGAACTTCGCGCGCAGTTCCTCGTCGCTGGCGCCCGCCGGAGCCGTCAGCAGATCCGCTTTGAGCTTGATGACCACATCGCCAACATTTTTGACGTGGGCGACCTTGTCAGAAAGGTCGTCGCTCTCTGCGCGCAATTTGAGGTTGGCAAGCAGATTGACCGGAACGCCCTTGGGAATTGGTCCCAGCACGACGTCGCCACTCTCTGCGACCAGCCACGGCAACCAGCGATGCAGCCTGCTCTGCAGGGGTTGCAACGCCTCCGGGACAAAGCCCACCGGAATGGTCACATTGCTGCGTTCGGTTGTGCGGTCGATGGTGCCCAGAACCTTGTTGCCCAGCACCGCGTCGCGCTCGCGCTTTTCAGGCCACAGCATCTGCTCGATGGACGCCGCGAAAACTTTCATGCGAGCGTCCACAGACGGGTTGGTATCGAATGGTCCGACCGCATTGTTAAGCAGGAACGGTGCGGTGGACCAGACGCTGATCAACGACGGCACGCGCGTGTAGCCCCGCCCGCCCGCCGGCATCGCGTATGGCACGGGGGCTCCCGTGTACGGATCGCTGAAGGTCACCGTGCCAACGGACGGCAATTGCTTGTACGACTGCGCCGAGAAGTTGTCCCAGATGTTGCCGCCAAGCGCGTTGGTTGCCAGTGGACTGCACGCGTTGGTACGCAGCAGAGTGAGCGGAATTCGCGCATCGGTGGAGAGGTAATTGCCCTCCAGGAAATCGGGCGCCTGCACGACTTTGCGCATCTCGGTTTTGTATCCATCGGTCTGCGTCCAGGCCCAATAGCGCTTGAAGCAGGCGAGGTAGCCCGCGCCCTGGCACTGCGGCGTGAACTTGACCTCGGCCGGTGGCACGGGCGCTTTGCTCGAATGGCAGCGCGCGCACGTGTCGGCGAACACGTTTTTGCCCTGCTCAAGGGTCGCCGCCTCATCTGCCAAATGTTTGTCGCCACCCGGTGCGTCCTTCAGCCGATCGGGTTGCGCCGCCTTGAGGAAAAACAAAGCCGTATTTGGCGTTCCCGCTTCGGTCGCCTGCCAATAGGTCGAATTCTTCTGGGCGGTGGCAATTGAAATCGGCGTGATGTCCTTGCCGCCGACTACCGGATTGAAGTGCCGTAACCATTCTTCGCTGTAAACACCGATGTTCATATAGACGCGATTGAGCGCACCGAGCAGGCCCACCGAATCGGCGCCGTCTTTCAGCACGTGCGGCGCAAGAACCGTACCGTCCTTCTTGTCGAAAAATTCGAGCAGCGGACCGCTGGGGAAATAGTCGTTGAGCTGCTTGTTATTGAGCTCTCCGCCGGCCAGCTTTTCCAGCCCGATTCGTTTCGCCATGTCCATGCGCGCGAGAACGTTGTAAAGCGCGTTCATGGTCCGCGGGTTGTTGATGTTATCGGTCGAAATGAGCGAGGTGTCCATCGCCCCGGGCCGGAACGTATGCGCGAGCTGGTACATGAAGTTGGTTCGGCCCTCCGGCTTGTTTGCATTGAAAATGAACAGCCGGTCTACCCACATGTACTGCGCGCCTACCGACGAGCTCAGATTGGCAAACTGCGGGTTCTCGGGATCCGCCGGCGGTTTGACGGGACTCGGACCGATGTGGCAAAAGCCGCACGACATGCCAACGCGGTAGGGACGCACCAGGTCCTTGCGATTGTAGTAACCCGGATCCGTGTAATAGCGCTCCGGATCCCAGGCCTTCGCGGCTTTTTCGTCGAAGTCCGGATTCGGAAACAGGCGCAGACCCATGACGCCCGTGGCATAGCCGTAGAAGGACCCTGCCGGCTGATTGGTACCATCGCCCAGCGGCTTGCCCCTTGAACCAATCAGCACACCGGGATACTTGTTCTCGTTTTCAAACGGATCCGGCGCGCAATCCTTGCCGCGCACATCGAGCCACAAGCCGCGGCGATTCGCGTCAGGACCCGTCGCGGGCTCGAAGCATGGTTCATTGACGAGGCCGATGTAGTTCCAGCGGTTGGTGCGGGAATAACCGAGGGTGGGATGAGAACTGATAATCTTCAGCAGGTCGAATGCGCCGAACGTGTATTCGGACATGGCGTTCCAGAGGCGATCGTTGCCGCCGCTCCAGACGTTCCACATATTGCGGCCTGTGATTTCTTCGGCCGTGAGCGTCACTCCGCCGTCCATCTCGCGAAAGTAGTCTTCCGCTGCGTGCTGGAACGATGCCACGTCGCGACCGGCGCGCTTCGCCTCGTCGAGTACCTCTACGGATTGGGGCTGCCTGGAACAACTTGTGAAAATCAGGCCGGCGAGAAGGATCAGCCCAGCCGGCAACCAGAGATTTCGGATCATTGTCGCTCTTCTCATGTTCTCTCTCGGGAAAAAGTTGAAAACTTAGATGAGCCTGTTCACAGTATCTGCGAGCGGGGCAGTTGTAGTCAACCCGTTTCGAGAAATTTGCGAAATGGCCTATGACTCCGGCTGCGCGCAACGGCCAGCGCCAATTGAGAATGTACTGTACTCTGCAGATATTCATGCCCTGCCGCTTGCGGGTGCTGTCAACTGCAATCAGCCTTACAAAACCCCGGCCGCTTGGCAAAGGTGACGACGCCGTTTACGGGTCACTATGATATAAGTTGCGGTGCGATCTTATCGCTCACACGTTCCCATGCCGAACATTTTCATCAGCTATCGTCGTGAAGACGCGCCCGCCAGCGCGCGCCTCATTAACGAGCGGCTTACAACATGGTTTGGCAAAGGCAACATTTTCATGGACGTCGAGCAAATTGCGCTCGGCGACAACTGGAAGAATGTTCTTGACCAACAAGTAGCCCGCTGCGACGCGATGCTCGCAGTGATTGGTCCCCATTGGCTCGCAACCGCAAACAGCGAAGGCAGACGGCGACTCGACGATCCGGAGGACTTCGTTCGTTGGGAAATTCGCGAGGCACTCAGGCGCGGCAAAAAAGTGATTCCGGTCCTGGTGGACGGCGCACCGCTGCCGGATGTGCGTGAGTTGCCGCCTGATTTAGCCGCCCTCGCCGGTCTTCAGGCGCAGACGGTCACCCATGCCAAATTCGACAAGGATGTTGAGACTCTAATCGAGGCAGTAGGCCGCGAAGGCCCCATCATCGGTATAGCCGCGGCGTTCAAGCATTTCGCGGATATGGGCAAGGCGACTTTGGTCGTCACGGCACTCGTGGCCGCGGTTGTGATCTCGCTTGCGTGGGCAAATATCTTTGATTTACTCGGCCTGGATACGCGTACCGCGAGCTTTACGATGCTTTTAGGCGACGTTATTTTTGAAGTACCACTGAACGACGAACTTGCGCTCGTTGGCATTCAACCGCGCCCCGAGGAGGTTAACGGGCTTGCGCCCTCGCGTCGGAGCGAATATGCCAAGCTCATCGATATTCTTGCCCAAGCCGGGGCCAAAACGGTGGCTTTCGACATCCGGCTGGAACTGCCGAGCGAATTCGACGGCGAGCTCGCACGCAGCATTCACGCGGCGAGCGGGCGGGGAACCGCCGTGGTGTTCGGATTTCAGGAACTGACGGGCATGGAACCCGCAATGCCACGCGAACTGGCAAAGGTTGCTCATGTCGGCCTTACCTGTGTCGGCACAAAGCTCGATCAAGCGGTCTTCGGTACCGTCGCTCTTTTAAGAGGCGAGCGCGTATACGGGTCGTTGCCGCTGGAGGCGGCATTCGCACCTTCCGGCATCGACCGTCCGCCGCCTCATCTCGAAGCGCTGCAGGTTCGCCTTCCCTCGGGCGCCGGCCACTGGGTTCGGTTCTCCTTCCTTCAACGCATCGCACTGGCCGATGCGGATTGCCCTGCCCGTGCCCCCGGCACGGAGGTGGCGCGTATCATCATGCGCCTGTCGCACCGCGAACGACTGCGCGAGCCGTCGCGTCGCTTCGCCATGCCCGCAGTACTATCAGGTTCCATTGACCCTCACGTGTTTTCCGGTAAACGCGTGCTGGTGGGCGCGGAACACCCGTTGGACTCGCTCGCCACCCGCATGGACGTGAACGGACAGCGTTACGGCTTCGAGTTCCACACCGACGTCATCAACGCGCTCCTCAATGATCAAGCGGTCCGTCCGATGCCGTTCGCGGCGCAATGGTTGATGGCGCTGTTGATGATTATTTTTGCTGCTGCTTATCGCCTGTGGCGCCTGGGTAAGCCGCACCGCTGGGATATGCTGGTGCTCCCCGCGGCCTGCATGCTGTATCTGGCAGCGGCGGTAATTCTTTACGCCAAGCTGGAATTGATTGCCGACGGGTTGTACCATATCTCAGCGTTCGTCTTGACTTGGTGGGTACTGGCGGTGCTTGAACGGAGGTGGTTTCGTGAAAAACGCACAACTGCATAGCTGGTGTCTTGCGGCGCTTCTTACGTTCAGCGCCTCGCTCTGCAACGCCGCCGCGGGCTTTTGCTTCGGCCCCTTCTGCATGAATACGGATAGCAGGCCCGGCACTCCGCTGCTCTACGCGGATCCCGGCGTGCGAATAGAGCGCCCGTCTCAGGGCGAAGTGCAATACCGATCGGGAATGGAACTCCAAACCGGCGACATCATTCAGACCGCCGCCGGCTATGCTGTGATCGATTTTAACGACGACAATTTGGTCGCGTTGCGCGACAACACGCGTATTCAGCTGGGATCGATCAAACTGTTTCTGGGTGAAGTTTTTGCGCGCATCAGCCAGATCGCCCATAGAGGCGGGGGGCAGGTGACGACCGACGAGCTTTCGGCCTCGGTGAGAGGCACCGAATACAGCGTGCGGCGTTCGCTGGTCGCTGACCGCGCGGACCTCGGCAACACGGCGGTCATCGTGCGCAAGGGGAGAGTCCTGTGCGAAGACCCCGGCAACCGCTGGGCGCCCCAGGAACTGGCCGAAAACAACATTTTTCTGGTTCAGAGCGGGCAGCCGCCGCAGCCGCCGCAGTATGTAAATGCCCAGACAGCAACCGCGTGGGCGGATGACGCTTTCCGGCGGCTGCTGAGGACGAGCGGACCTCAACCCAAAATCAAAGTCATAGTCCCGTCGCATCCAAATCGTGAACATCCGCACGAGAAGAGCCCTCCGCCCAAAAAGCCCCCGACGAGCGGCGGACCCCGCTAACCAGACTTCATCCACCGCCGGATCCGGCCACGTTGGTGATTTGGAGCCGGTACACGCCCGTCCCGGGGTCGGTTTCATTCCCGATTCTCAGCGTGTACGCGCCGCCGCCCCTAGCATGCCTCTGATTGCATCCACCAAGCGGACGAACTCCGGATGCTGGGTATCGCCATTCCAGCCCTGCATAATCGCGTTTGGATACGCTTGAACTCACGCGGGATGGGCGTATCGTCGATCAGAAGCGGAACAAGGCAATCGCGTTCCGCCGCGACAGCGGCTTCGGTCTTCACACACCGCGAGCGTACCGACTCTTTGCTCCACACTACGATGACGCAGCGCGCGGCGTTCAGCTGCTACTCGATAACGAGATCAAACTGTCATAGCTTAGAAAGACGTCGTTCATTGCGATTGCACGTATCCCATCTTCTAAAACGCGTGACACACTTGCGCCCGACGCAATTCGAAAGACTATAATACCGTAGAGCTCGTCTATCACCATTCCATGGTCAATGATTTTGGCGCGCTGACTTCACACAAAAACTCCCGTTCAAACTAGGATTCCCATGATCGACGAACCATCCCATGTCACAAGGCGGTCGCAAAAGAGTCCGCCATATAGATTGCTGGCCCTCGATGGAGGCGGAATTCGCGGCATCATCACCATTGAGGTCCTCGCAGAACTCGAGCGTCTGCTGCAGCAGGCGCTTGGCGAGGATGACACGTTCGTGCTCGCTGATTATTTCGACTACGTGGGTGGCACGAGTACCGGCGCTGTGATCGCCACGTGCCTGTGTCTTGGCATGCGCGTGGACACTATCCGACAGTTTTACCTCGATAGCGCCGAGCTCATGTTCTCCAAGAGCTCTATTTTTAAGCGGCTCAAGTATAAATTCGAAGACGAACCGCTCGCGCTTAAACTACGCGGCGAGTTTCAGGCGAAAACTGGGGAAACCAAAACAAACGAACCGACCCTGGGCTCTGCCGGACTGAAGACACTGCTCATGATGGTCATGAGAAACGCGACGACCGATTCGCCCTGGACCATCTCCAATAATCCGCAAGCCAAATACAATGATCGCCAGCGTCCGGACTGCAATCTGGATTTGCCGCTGTGGCAGCTGGTGCGCGCCAGTACGGCTGCTCCGACCTATTTCCCGCCGGAGCAGATTGCTATCGGCAAGAATAACTTCATCTTCGTCGACGGCGGAGTTACGACATACAATAACCCGGCGTTTCAGCTGTTCTTGATGGCGACGGCCGAGCCCTACAACCTCCGCTGGAAGACCTCTGCGCCAGAGGACATGCTGGTCGTCTCGATAGGGACGGGTACGAGTCCGCAACCCGACGGGACTCTGCAACCGGACGACATGAATCTCCTGTTCAACGCAACCACTATTCCGTCCGCGCTCATGTTCGCGGCACTTAACGAGCAGGACTTCCTGTGTCGGGTGTTCGGGCAGTGTTTGGCCGGAGACCCCCTCGACCGCGAGCTCGGCGACATGATCGGCAAGTCCGGGCCGCACGATCGCAAGCTTTTCACTTATGTGCGCTACAACGCGGAGCTGACGCGCGAGGGATTACAGAGCATGGGACTGGATAATGTCGCGCCGGAAGCCGTGCAAAAGATGGACTCTGTCGCACACAAGGAAGATTTGAAACGGATCGGAGAAGCCGTTGCGAAGGCAAAGGTGAAGGTAGCGCACTTCAAGAATTTCTTGCAACATTAGGCCGGTGGCTTGAGCGTTCGGGCATCACACCAAACGAGAACCCGCCTATGCCGTTACACGTTTTTGTCGCAATGCCTTATGGAATCAAGGACGGCATCGACTTTAACCGGGTGTATTCGGAACTCATACGCCCGGCGATCGAAGGCGAAGGCCTCGACGTATTCCGCGCCGACGAAGAACAGCGAGCGGGTGATATCCGCACCGACATGTTCCAGGAACTGTTGCTGGCCGACGTGGTGATCGCGGATCTTTCCGTCGACAATCCCAACGTATGGTATGAACTTGGCGTGCGGCATGCGCTGCGCGCGCGCGGCGTCATTTCCATCGCATGCCGCCAAGGTCCCATGCCCTTTGATGTATATCCGGACCGCAAGCTGCGCTACCACATGAAGGACGGGGCGCCCGACGCCGATTTCGTGCAGGAAGATAGAACAGCGCTGGCCACTATGGTTAGGGAAACCCTCGCCGCGTGGCACGGCCGCAAAAGCAGTCCGGTCTATCAACTGCTGCCATTCCTGCAAGAACCCGACTGGAAGACACTGCGGGTCGGGGGCGTGCAGGAAGTATGGAAACAACAGGACGCCTGGGCACAGCGCCTGGCGACCGCGCGACGCAAGCAACGCCCATCCGATGTGCTGGTCCTGGCTGAAGAAGCGCCCGCTCAAGCGTTGCGCCAGGAAGCGCACCTGATTGCTGCCAAGACATTGAGACAACTCAACCAGCCCGCTTTCGCGCTGGAGCAGGTTGAGAAGGCGCTCGCACTCGATCCCACGAATCTGACCGGCCGGCAGGAGAAGGGAATGTTGCTCGGCCGCCTCGAACGATACGATGAAGCCGAAGAGTGGCTCGAATCCGTGGCCCGCGATCATCCCGAGGATGCGGAAACGTGCGGCCTCCTGGGCCGAGTCGCGAAGGATTTATGGGAAAGCGGCTGGCGCAAATCGGGCGCCACGCCAGCAACCATGAGGCACGATGCTGAACTGGAAGTCGGGCTGCTTAATGAAGCCATTGACGCCTATGCGTCGGGATTCCGCATGGATCCCCGTCACTGTTACTCGGGAATCAATGCAGCGACCCTGCTCCATGTGGCCCGGGATTTGACCGGCAGCGACGAGCGCGACAAGCTGAGAATTGAAATTGAGGGGGGCGTGGGTTGGGCGGCGCGGTGCGCGCTGGCGAGGGAAAGCAGCCAGTCCAAGAATTACTGGGCACGAGCGACTTTGGCTGATCTTGAGCTCCTGGTAGGCGACAAGCAGATGGTGGAAAAAGCCTATGCCTATGCGGTTGCCGCCGCCGAGAAGGACTGGTTTGCGCTCAATTCGACATGGCAGCAGCTCGATCTGCTCGCAGCGCTGGGTTTCCGCCCTGAGGAAGTGCAGGCCGCTTTGAATATTCTGACGCGGGTGCTGGGGTCGCTTACCCCCCCCTGGAGACCCGACAAAACGTTTCTCTTCAGCGGCCATATGATAGATGAAGCAGGACGCGAGTCAGAACGCTTTCCTGAGGATATGACTGAACTTGCGGCGGCCGCGATCGCCAAAAAACTGGCCGAGCTGGGCGCGGGAGAACATGACCTCGCGTTAAGCGAAGGTGCATGCGGCGGTGACTTGCTTTTCGCACAGGCCGCTCTCGACCGGGGACTATGGCTCGAACTGCACCTGCCCTTCGACGAACCTGAGTTCATCGAAAGATCCGTTGCATTCGCAGGCGAGCAATGGGTCGACAGGTATTACAAAGTCAAATCGGCGGAAAAGGCGAAGATACTTGTGATGCCTGACGAGTTGGGGCCTACACCGCCGAACCGGGATCCGTACGAACGCGCGAACCTCTGGTTGCTGTACACCGCGTTGGCGTGGGGTCCCGATCAGGTGCGCTTTATAGCGTTATGGAATGGTGAGAAAAGCGGCAAGCGAGGCGGAGCAGATCATATGATGGAGGCAGTGCGCAAACGCTCGGGGCGGGTGTCCGTCTTGGATACGAATATCCTGCTTCAGCAAGCCGTTAAGCAGCGGCCTCATGCCTAACTGTCTTTCAGTTCCTGCCGCAACACCAGCGGTTCCTACCCGCAGTGATGCAAAGCGCCTCAAGAGCTACACCACCGCACGCCCAAGTCGCAGGGATGGTCTTATGAGCGTCGAGATTCGTACAAACGCTATGAGCCGCATCTATGCCGATCGCGGAAGGGTGTGTGAGCTACGTCACCGCTGACGCGAGGTTAATCACCACGGGCATGCTACCCATGGTGATGCTCGCAAGTGCCGCACTGACAGCCCCGATATCTCTATTCCTGCTGCGTTGGTACCGGCGGGCGGTGCTGCGCGCCATGTCGGAGCAGGCCGGCACAACGCCGACAGCCGCTGTTCGAACTGCGAAGACTTCCGGCAACAGCAGCACGCTGCAGGTGCGACTCATAGATGCAGGCAGCCTGGATGCGACTGCGAGTCCGCCGGCACTGTCGACAAGAACCGTGTGAATTTCTTTCTGGGAACTGTCTATGGCGCTCCGCACCGCTACGAGGGCACTCTCACATTGTCGTCCGACGCACAAGCAATGAGTGGCGTGGTACGGGAGTCAAATTCCAACACGGATACCGCACTGGCACTGACGCGTCCACATTAGTCGGTCAAGCGATTATTGGCGCACCGGGGTCAGTGTCTCAACCGACTCGGCGGAAGACACCGAGATTCGTTTACTGGAATTGCGAATCGCTGGAGGTTTGCAGCAGAAATGCTCGCAGAATCTAACAGAGGTCCAGCATGTCGGACAGACGGGTTCTGAATGAGCGGCCATGGCGATCTCACGACGACGAGGGTTGCAGCACCACTGAAGATTTGTCAGAATCCCGCTCCCCCGAAGGGGTTCGCGGCGGAGGACACAGGTCTGAAACCGTTTGTGGTGGTTAGTTTGGCCGATCGAGAAAGAAAGAGTCGCGAGCCATGCCTC
>JANNPG010000294.1:0-1955 GCA_031399805.1 Betaproteobacteria bacterium
CGCGCCGCTCACCACTTTGCGCACCACGGTGCGAAAGGAATCCACCACCACGATGCCCGGATTGGTCGCCGTGACCCGTTTGGTAATTTCCTCGTAAACCGCGTTCAAATCCTGATTCAACACCACCTCGGCCAGGTTGAAAAAGCGGACGGCCTTGCCCAGCTTGGATTCGTCGAAGAAAGAATATTGTTGCTGGTAGCGCAGCATTTTTATGGCGGGTTCGCCGAGGACGGTGAAAAAGAGCGCGGGTTTCTGCGCCGTGGCATTGGCGAAAACGATCTGATGCACCATCGTGGTTTTGCCGCTACCGGGCGAACCTGCGATGATGTTGAAAGAAAATTCCGGGATGCCGCCACCCAGGATGTCGTCGAGGCCGCGCACGCCGGTCGGCAGTTGGTGGAGCGTGAGTTTAGCCGGCCGGCTCACGGCTTTCTTTGACAGATTGCGTTGAGCCGCGTCATTTTGACTTTTCATTTTTCTCCTTCTTAAACAACTTCAAATCATTGATCGCCAGTCTCGGCCACGCGTCGCTCGCGATCCGCAGCACCAAAGGTTCGCCAATGAAAGCCACCAGCAGGCCGAGCAACTGTGCGACCAGAACCACGTTACCCTTGGCAAGTTCTTCCGGGTCAGTTTGCACTTCAGGTTTGTCCAACCCCGCCAGCGAGCCATCCGCTTTGACCTGGACCGCGCGCAGCGACGGAACTTCCGCCGCGGCCCGTGCGAGCGCGCGCGAAAGAAGCGCGTGAAAACCGGTGTTACCCATGAGGGTCGCCAGAGGCGGACGCAGCTTTTCGCAGACGGGAAAGGCCGCCGGGGTTTTTTTTCCGGAAGATTTATTTCCGCGAATCTCATAAGCAATGAGACGCTCGGCGAAATCCCGCATCTGTGGAGTGGCTTGGCTCATTTACAGTTCGAAATCGAAGTAATTTAACAGTGCAAAGTGGCCCGCGCTCAATCACTTACGCGCGCTGACAAACGTGGAGAATCGCTGAAAATATCACGTGTTCCCCACGTTCACGGAATCCAGAATTGAATGTCTGCGCCGGCGTCGCTTACACCCTGTTGCGTGTCTTGAGCATCTGCGGGCGCTCCTTGCAGTATTGTATCGAGCACCTGATAGGCGAGGGAGCCGGAGCCCGTTATCTGGCGACGGCAGAAGCACTCTGGCGGTGCTGCACATCGGACAGCAAGCGGGCTAGTTCTTTCTTGACGACGGCGTAGCATTCGCAAGCGCCGGCCTCCAGGCCGGAGCGCTCAAGAACCGTAATGTGGCCGCGGCGGTAACGAATAACGCCCGCACGCTGCAGATTCCCCGCGGCCTCCGTAATGCCTTCGCGGCGCACGCCGAGTGCGTTGGCGACCAGTTCCTGCGTCATGACCAGTTCATTCGAAGGCAGGCGATCGAGGATCAACATTAGCCACCGGCACAGCTGCTGTTCTATCGAATGGTGGCGGTTGCAGGCCGCGGTCTGGAACATCTGGGTGACCAGCGCCTGGGTATAGCGCAGCAACAAACGCTGCATCAGCCCGGCGCGATTGAATTCCTCCTTCAGCAGCCCCCCCTTCAGCCGGTAGCCGTGGCCCGCGATTTGCACGACCGCCGAGCTTGGTGTCGTGTCCCCGCCCATGAAGAGCGAAATACCGAGCACCCCTTCGTTGCCCACCCCCGCGATTTCGGCCGATGCCCCTGACTCCATGATATAGAGCAGTGACACGATGGCGGTCGTGGGGAAATAAACGTGCGACAACTGGTCGCCGGGTTCGTAGAGGGTGTCGCCGAGCAGCATCGGGACCAGTTCCAGATGGGGGGCCAGGTGTTCGAATTCCGCGGCGGGCAGGGCGCCGAGCAGATGGTTTAGATTGGGGCTATGCGGGATTGACACGGCGGGTTGTCGATATGCAGCGTTCTATTTCTTTGCGGTAAGCTCGACACCGATGCCGCGGTAACCGAT
>JANNPG010000330.1:0-5257 GCA_031399805.1 Betaproteobacteria bacterium
CGTTCATCGGCACGACGAAGAATCCGGCCAGCGCTCCGATCACCGTCATGATCGCCATGGCGGCATAGACATCGCGCACGAAGATCAAGCCGATGGTGATCACGCCCATTGCGATGCCGACCGGCAGTACGTTTACGGCGCGGTGCAGCGGTACTATTTTTGCCGCGAGAATCGCGCCGGCAGCAATGCCCACGGCGGTGATACCCTGCATGATCGTCGCTTGCGCCAGCGTATAGCCGAGCGCGACCTCGGCCCATTTCAGCACGATAAATTGCAACGTCGCGCCCGCCCCCCAGAAGAGCGTGGTGGTCGCGAGCGTGATCTGGCCGAGTTTGTCGGACCACAAAAGTCGCGTGCAATGCGCGAAATCGGTGACGAGGTAAAGCGGATTTTTGCGCGCCGGTTTGTGGTCGACGCCGGTTTTCGGCACGTAGAGGTTGAACACCGCCGCTATGATGTAGAACACGATAATCAGCGTGATGGCGATTTCGGGCGCGGTATCGATGCCGGTATCGAATTGCGGAATGTCCAACTTGAGCAATTTCGACGACACCGGATTGCTGATCAGCGCGCCGCCCAAGAGGGTGCCCAATATGATGGAGCCGACGGTTAGTCCCTCGATCCAGCCATTGGCGACTACCAGCTTGTGGTGCGGCAGATATTCGGTGAGGATGCCGTATTTTGCCGGCGAGTAGGCGGCAGCGCCGAGTCCGACCACACCGTAGGCGATGAGCGGATGCACACCGAACAGCATCATCGAACACCCCACCACTTTGATGGTGTTGGAGATGAACATCACCTGGCCCTTGGGCAGGGCGTCGGCAAACGCGCCGACGAACGGCGCCAGTGCGACATAGGAGATCGTGAAGAACAGCTTGAGCATGGGCGTCAGCCATGCGGGCGAATCGAGCAGCACCAGCGTCGCGATGGCGGCGATCAGTAACGCGTTGTCGGCAAGCGACGAAAAGAACTGCGCCGCCATGATGATGAAAAAACCGAACGGCATCCGGAAATCAAGCCCTTTGCGGGACTTGTAATTGTGAATGTGCCGTTTTATACCACAGATCGCTCATGACTTGCCGGGAGAAATGTGGTTGAATACTCACCCATTTTAGGAGAGGCGAGAGGAGAGGGGTGTGATGCATGCGGCAGGCTTTTTCGTCTCTCGCCTCTCGCCTTGCGCCTCTCGGACACAATGGCTGATCGCAGATTGCAGGTTTTTCACACCGTCGCCCGGCAGTTGAGTTTTACCAAGGCGGCGGAACAGCTCTTTATGACGCAGCCGGCGGTGACGTTTCAGGTCAAGCAGCTCGAGGAGCATTTCAATGCGCGCCTCTTTGAGCGCAATCACGGCAAGGTCGCGTTGACGCCGGCGGGCGAACTCGTGTTCGATTATGCGGGGCGCATTCTCGGGCTGTCGGCGGAGCTCGACAAGCGCGTAAGCGAACTCACGGGCGCGGTAAGCGGCCCCCTGCTGCTCGGTTGCAGCATGACGATCGCCGAATTCATTCTGCCGCGCGTGCTCGGCGAATTCAAGGCGCGCCATCCGCAGGTGCAGGCGCATATGACGGTCGCCAATTCCGAGACGATCGAGAATCGCGTCGCCGACCACACGATCGATCTTGGCTTGATCGAATCGCCCTCGCACCTGCCAGGCCTGCATACCGAAGTGTGCTGCGACGACGAACTGGTCATGATATGCGCGGTTGGCTACAAGCTTGCGGCGTTGAAGGCGGTCACGGCAATGCAGATCGCCGGCGAGCCGTATATCAGCCGCGAAAGCGGCTCCGGCACGCGCCAGTTTGCCGACAATTATTTTCGCCAGTCGGGTGTGGCGCCCGAAGACCTCAACATCGTGATGGAGCTTGGCAGTCCCGAAGCGATCAAAGGCGTGGTGGAAACCGGCATTGGCGTTGCCATCATGTCGCGGGCCACGGTGGCCAAGGAACTCAGGTTGGGGTCGCTGGTGGCGCTGCCGCTGGAGCCGCGGCTGATCCGCACGCTGTCGCTTGTCTACCCGCGCGAAAAATTCCGCTCGCGCCTGCTCTCGACATTTGTCGAATTCGCGACCGAAAAAATGCGCGAGATGGCGGGCCGCGCTGGCGCGTAGGACTGAGTAAGTCATCTAATGCCAAGCGAGAGCCAAATCCTCAGTTTTCAGTCCTCAGTCCTCAGTCCTCAGTCCTCAGTCCTGTAACCATGCGCCCCATCCAAGCCGCCATCAGTCTAGCCGCGCTGAGGCATAACCTCGGCGTGGTGCGCCGCTGTGCGCCGCGCTCGCGCGTATTCGCCGTGATCAAGGCCAACGCGTATGGCCACGGCGCGCCGCGCGCCGCGCGCGCGTTCGCAGACGCGGACGGCCTCGCGCTGCTCGAACTCGACGCCGCTGTGCGCTTGCGTGACAACGGATACGCGAAGCGCCTTGCGCTGCTCGAGGGATTGTTTGCGCCCGCTGAATTGCCGGTGGCGGCCGCGCATGACCTGACCATCACGATCCATAACCAGGCACAGTTGCGCATGCTGGATGACGCGCCGGCCGGTGCGCGCTTCGATGTGCTGCTCAAAATCAACACCGGCATGAACCGGCTCGGCTTCGCGCCGCGCGACGCCCGTGCAGTGTGCGAGCGCTTGAAAAACCACCGCGCCGTGAAGCAGTTGACGCTGATGACGCATTTCGCAACCGCCGACGACACCCGCGGGGTTGCCGCGCAGATGAGCGTATTCGACGCAATCGCAGCCGGCCAGGATGTCGAGCGCTGCCTGGCGAATTCGGCAGCCATCCTGCGTTACCCTGAAACCCACGCGGATTGGGTGCGCCCGGGCATCATGCTCTACGGCTGTTCGCCGTTTAGCGATGTCGCGGCGCAGGAACTCGGGCTCAAACCCGTCATGACGCTGGCCAGCGAAATTATCGCCGTGCAGGATTTGCGCACCGGAGACTGCATCGGCTACGCCGGCGCTTTCGAAGTCACGCAGCCGATGCGCGTCGGCACCGTCGCCTGCGGCTATGCGGACGGTTATCCGCGCCACGCGCCGACCGGCACGCCGATCCTGGTGGACGGCATCCGCACGCGTACGGTGGGGCGCGTGTCGATGGACATGTTGTGCGTTGATCTGACACCCATTCCCGCCGCCCGCGTGGGTAGCCCGGCCGTTCTGTGGGGAGAGAGGTTATCGGCGGACGAGGTTGCGGCTTCGGCCGGCACTGTCAGCTACGAATTGCTGTGCGCCCTCGCGCCGCGCGTTGCCGTGATTGAAGTCTGACGGTTGCTCTTGGCGTCCGTAACATAATGAAACGCACAACCCGCCGGTGTATTATCGCAACATGACCAGCCAAATGACGGGCGACAACTCACCGGCCACTGCCCGGCATAACCACCGGGACTGGCCGTTCCGGCGTTCGATCGCCATGCGCTACGGGGTCGCGGTGCTCGCGGTGCTGGTGGCGTTCACGATTCGCTACCTGATTTATGGCGATCTGCAGAACCGGCTGGTGTTTACCTTTTTTGTGCCGGCGGCGATGGTGGCGGTGTGGTACGGCGGGCTGGGTCCGGGGATACTCGCGACGGTAATGGGTCTCTTGCTCGGCGACTATTTTTTCATGATGTCGCGCAAGGCGCTGTGGCCTCTGGGCAACCGCGAGTCCCTCGCGGTCGGGGTCTACGTGGTGACCACGCTGGTGTGCGTTATATTGTGCGAGAGGCTGCACGACCGTATTCGTCAGTTCGAGCGCGCGCTTGATTTCGAGCGGCATCACGACCACTTGAAGCTGCCCGCGGTGGCGCGGGAATTCGCAGCTTACCTTACCCGTTATTACGCGCTGGCCAACCATCATCTTTATGAGTATCCGAGCTGGCCCTTCCGCCGCTCATTCGTCATGCGCTACGGCATGGCCGTCAGCGTCGTCGTCCTGGCATTTGTATTGCGCTATTGGCTCCTCGGCACGCAGGAAGCCCGGTTTCCGTTCATTTTCTTCGTGCCGGCGGCCATGGTGGCAGTGTGGTACGGCGGCATGTTGCCCGGCTTGCTTGCTGCCGCGGCGGGACTGATGCTCGGCGACTATTTCTTTTTATCCGATCATGAGGCGCTGGGCGCCGTGCGTGAACCCGAGCGTTTGCAGATCGGCCTCTTCGCGGTGACGGCGACGTTATGCGTGATGCTCCTTGAGAATCTGCACGAGCGCATCCGGCGCCTCGAGCACGCCTTCGATCGCGCGTGCCATCACCATCAACCGCATGCCGTGACTTCCGCCGCCAGTTCGCCAGACGCGCCGGCCACGCATTAAATTGTCGGCGCGATCCGGCGACTGATGCCGGCGCCGCCGGCAGCGCACTTCTTCCCCCAACGCTCGTATGGCCAAAGCAAAGTCGATCTACACGTGCACCGAATGCGGCGGCCAGGCCGTCAAGTGGCAGGGCCAGTGCCCGCATTGCACCGCATGGAACACGCTGGTTGAAACCGTGGCCGAGACCGCGGCGTCAGGCGCCAACCGGTTCACGGCGATGGCGGGCCGCGGCAAACTGCAGCGCCTGAGCGAAGTCGATGCGAACGAAGAAAGCCGCGTGCCGACCGGCGTGACGGAGTTCGACCGCGTGTTGGGCGGGGGTCTCGTGCGCGGCGCGGTGGTGCTGATCGGCGGCGATCCGGGCATCGGCAAGTCGACGTTGATGCTGCAGGCGTTGTGCGCGATGGGCGCGGCCCACAAGGTGCTCTACGTAAGCGGCGAGGAATCGGCGCAGCAGATCGCGCTGCGCGCCAGGCGCCTGGCGCTCGACGCGTCGGTATTGCATCAAATCGCCGAAATCGGCCTTGAAAAAATCCAGTCGATATTGCAGACGGAAAAACCGACCGTGGCGGTGATCGATTCGATCCAGACGCTTTACTCGGAGGCTTTGCAGTCGGCGCCGGGATCGGTGGCGCAGGTGCGCGAATGCGCGGCGCAGCTCACGCGCGTGGCCAAGACGCGCGGCTGCGCGGTGGTGCTGGTCGGCCATGTCACGAAGGAAGGCGCGCTCGCCGGGCCGCGGGTGCTGGAGCACATCGTCGACACCGTGCTCTATTTCGAGGGCGACACGCACAGCAGCTTCCGCCTCGTGCGCGCGATCAAGAACCGCTTCGGCGCGGTCAACGAGATCGGTGTGTTTGCAATGACCGAGCGGGGGCTCAAAGGGGTGTCGAACCCGAGCGCGATCTTCTTGTCGACCCATGGCGATCCGGTGCCGGGTTCGTGTGTGCTGGTCACGCTCGAAGGCACCCG
>JANNPG010000340.1:0-6448 GCA_031399805.1 Betaproteobacteria bacterium
GAGCAAGACGCCGCCGGCGGCGAGTGCGTGGGTCGATACGTTCGCCAAGGAGGGCCGCGAGCTGTCGCAGCAGAACCCGCCCGGCTCGTCGTGGATAGAGAAGATCGATTGCGCGAAGCACGCGTCGGCGATCATCATTAAATAGCGCACCGGATCGCGGGGCCGGCGCGTGGAGAAGGCATACGCAATCTGGCGGGCGTTCCAGGACCGGTTCCTGGCGCACGCCGCAGCACTCCTGCTGCTCGGCTGCACGCTGCTCGCGCTGCTCGAGGTGGCGCGGCGCTACATCTTCGGCTGGTCCTACGAGTGGCAGCAGGACGCCGTCACGTTCTTCACGCTTAGCGGAGTTTTTCTCTACTTCAGCATCTCGCAACGGCGCGACGCGCATCTGAGCGTCACGGTGCTCCCCGAGGTGCTGGCGGTGTTTGGGCCGCGCGCGCGCCGCGCGGCCGAAATCGTCAAGCTGGTTGCGCTCGTGTTCTCCTGTGTGTTCCTGCTCGCCGTGGTGTGGTGGGGAATTCCCGAAGTTCACGACAGCCACAAGTACGAAAGCCGGACCGAGAGCCTCGCGTTCCCCATGTGGCCGTTCCTGGCGGCGCTGCTGGTCGGCTTCGCGTTCATGGCGGTGACGATGTTCTTCCAGATTTACCGCGCGTTCCACAAGCTGCGCGGCCGCAGCGTGCTCGATGAGCCGCCGGACGAAGACGGGACCGGGCACTGATCCGCTGATTGCAAGGGGAGGCAGCTGATGCAAATGGTGGGGATCGTCCTTCTCGTGCTGCTCGTGCTGAGCGTGCCGATCGGCATCGCGCTCAGCGCCGCCGCCGCGTCCTTCATTCTGGGCGATCCGCTGCTTGAGCCCACCGTCATCTTCCGCCAGTTCTTCAGTTTCATCAGCAAGTATTCGCTGATGGCGATTCCGCTGTTCATCTTCGCGGGTTTTCTGATGGAGCGCACGGGGCTCATAGGGCAGCTCTTCCGCTTCGCCGACTCGCTGGTGGGCTGGATGCCCGGCGGTTTCGGCGTCGCGACGGTGCTCGCGTGCGTCCTCTTCGGGGCGATCTCGGGCTCAAGCGTCGCGATGGCGGCGGCCATGAGCGTCATCGCGATTCCCGAGATGAGGAAGCGCGGCTATCCGGACTGGCTGTCAGGGGGGCTGGTCGCGACTGCCGGCGGCATTGCAATGCTGATACCGCCGAGCATCATCCTGCTCGTGTACGGTATCGTCACCGAGACCTCGGTGACGCGGCTCTTCTTTGCCGGCATCATCCCGGGACTGATGCTCGCCCTCGGCAACATCATCACGGTCATGGTCATCGCCATTTACCTGAAACTGCCGCGCGGAAAATTCGACCGTCACCGCATCTGGCCGGAATTCATCGGCGCGGCTCCGGCGCTCGGCATGCCGGTCGTCATACTCGGCGGACTCTACGGCGGACTGTTCACCCCGACCGAGGCCGCCGCCGCCGCTTGCGGCTATGCTCTGGTGTACGGCCTCATCAGCCGCCGCGGCGAATTCGTCAAGCAGCTGCTGCCCACCGCCTGCCGCTCGCTGAACCTGACCGCCGTGATCCTGTTCCTGATCGGCAGCGTGGGCGTGTTCCAGTTCCTGCTGGCCAACCTGTACTGGCCGCAGAGGATCACCGAAATGGTGGTCGGCTGGGGACTGACGCCGCTCGGTTTCATTTTCGCGTTCATGGGCGTGCTGCTGTTGCTCGGGATGCTCGTCGACGGGGTCGCGATGGTGCTGCTGACGGTGCCGGTGGTGTTCCCGGTCGCCATGGCGCTGAAGATCGACCCGGTCGCCCTCGGCATCATCATTACGCTCAACGTCGAGACGGGTGTCGTCACGCCGCCGGTCGGGCTGAATCTGTTCGCGGTGAGCGGCACCTCGAAGATCCCCATCTCCCAGGTACTCAAGGGCACCATCCCGTTCTTTATCGGCGATCTCACCGTGCTCGTTCTGGTGATCCTGTACCCGGAGCTTGCGACCTGGCTGCCGAATCTGCTCATAACAGACGTCTTCAAATGACCGCGGGGGACGGGGGCGGGGGCGCGGACTTGATGCAGGTCGCGGGGTGACCCGGGCGTTTCGACGGGGCTTCCACGCCGATGAAGAATTGAGTAAATTAGAACTCCAAAGGAGGAACGTTATGAAACCCTTAATTGCCTTTGCCGCGGCCGCTATCCTGCTGGCCGCCTGCCAGACGACGCCTCCCGAGCCACCGCGAGCAACCGCGCAGTTGCAGGCGACCAAAGGCAACAAAACCTTTGGCGAGGCGACCTTCGAGCAGGTGGGCGCCAAGGTCCACGTCGTCGTGTACGTGCAAGGCCTCAAGCCGGGACAGGAGCACGGCCTGCACATCCACGAGGCCGGCGACTGCAGCTCAGGCGATGGCATGAGCACCAAGGGACACTTCAATCCGTTTGGCAAGCCGCATGCGAATCACGCGAGCGCCGAGCGCCACGCCGGCGACCTGCCGTCGCTCAAGGCCGGCAAGGATGGCCGCGCCAAGGTCGACGTCGAACTCGACGTCATCACCGTGACGCCCGGGCCGGCAAGCATCGTCGGCCGCGGCCTCATCGTGCACGCCGACCCCGACGATTACAAAACCCAGCCGACCGGCAATGCCGGTGCGCGCATCGCCTGCGGCGTGATCAGCGCCGGCTGAAGCGCACGCGTTGCCGCCGCGGCTTTACTTCAAGTCCGGCAGCGGCAAAGGCGTGCCCTCGGGCAACGGCTGGCGGTCGACGTTGAGCACCATCGACACCAGCGTGTAGTACCCGGAAACACCGATCAGATCCATCACGCCGCGCTCGCCGAATTTCTTCAGCGCCGCGTCATAAGTCGCGTCGCTGACCGCTTTGTTGACGTGCAGCTCGTGGCAGAAATCGTAGACGATCGCTTCATCGTCCTGCATGCCGGCGGGACGCCTGCCCTGCGCAAGGTCGGCGGCCACTTCCGGCTTGAGACCGCCTTTCATAGCGTGCGTGTGATGTGCATGCCATTCGTACTGCGCGTTCCAGTGGCGCGCCGTGATCAGGATAGCGAACTCGTTGAGCCGCGCTGAAATCGAACTCTCGAACCGCAGGAACTCGCCGAGCTTCTGCGCGCGGTCGGCCAGCACCGGGCTGCGCAGAAGCGCGTTGAACGGGCCACGCACGCCGCCGCGCGGACCGGACATGAGTTCGCGGTAAACCTTGCGCTGCGCTTCGTCCATTTCGCTCTCCGCAAGTTTTTTGAACCGCGGTCCCTGCGTATTCGTTTCCATCACAACTCTCTCCCTAAAAAAGCATGAACCGCAAAGGACGCGAAGGATTCATTTCAATACCCCCTTGAGGGGTACGCAAAGGAATTCCAGGGCAAGAAAGAAATGACGGGCGAGTAGATTTTCGCCTACCACACGTCATAGACAGGGCCATACGGCCTCTCAATAGAATGAGAAGCCTTCCTTCGCGTACCCCTCAAGGGGGTATTGAAATGAATCCTTTGCGTCCTTCGCGGTTAAAGATTGGGTAGTAATAAGTTCTTCAGATCATGCACGCGTCCGACCCGCAACCGAGGTCGCGATCGGCCTCAAGAAGCAGGCGGTCGAACGATTCAGGCACGCGGATTTCGCGTCCGATCACGCGCGGGCTGTAGCCTTGCAGCCAGTAGCTGTTGGTCGGGTGGCCGCCGCCGGCGACGATCAACACGAAGTTGTCGGGCTTGGCGGTAATCGGCCACGGGTCGAGCTTGAGACTTTCGCGCGTCAGCGGATTCGCATCGATCTCGATCCACGCGGGGCCGCCGGCGCGGCGCAGGTCGGCGAGCGGAATCTTCGAGTGTTCCCACAAAAATTCGCGCATCGATTTTTTCGTCCAGCCGAGGCCGGCCATGGTCTGCGCGACCACTCCCGGAATCATGAGCACGCCGGGCGTGCCTTTTTCGTAACCCTGCAGGCTCGCGAGATTGGGCACGCGCATGAAGTCGGCCATGCGGTGCATGCCCTGCAGCGTGTCTTCTTCCGGCGTTTCTTTTTTTGCGCCGCGCCGCCGGATGTTGGTGGCGCCGTTGGCGAACACCAGCGATATCGAATTCGTGCCCTGTGCGAACCCGTGGCGCTCGGTAGCGTGCGGCTGCCAGCCCGCGGGCAGGTTTTCCTCGTCTTCCGCAAACACGACGTTCGTATAGCGCATGCCGCCGTAGTTCGCCATCGCGCCGATGCCGGGCAGCGCGCCGCCCACGTTCTGCTGTATCAAGCGCAACGCGCGCCCAATACTGGCGCCCGCCGGACGCTGTGGGTCGGGGCCGAGACAGCCGAAGCCAGAATTCAAGCGGATCTGTTTCGCGATCGGGCCGTTGACGATGACGACCGGAAATGCGCTGCCCGAAGCCGCCTGCAATTGTTCGGCGTTCGATTTCGGATCGAGGAATGCGTCGACCGCCGCGACGAGCACCGGCAGGTATTCGGGTCGCCCGCCCGCCATCGCGAGCGCGATCGCGCAGGTCTCGACGGTGGTGATACCGCCGCGCGGCGGAAATTTGCCGATCACGTGGTCGCGCGGCAGTACGGTGCCGCGAATGATGCGGTCCACGCGCTCCTTCGTCGCCGGCCACAGCGGCAGGCCGTCGCCCCACAAGTTGGTGATGAGCAGGTAATTCGCCTTGTCGAGCGCATCTTCATAGCTCGCACCCTCGACGCTCAAGAGCGGGCTCACGCCGGGTGCCGCCTGCGCGAATGCGGACTTCCAAAGTGTCAGTCCGTCGTAGAACTCCTGCCTGCGCGTCTCGACCGGCGTGATATCGCTGCCGGGCAGGAACATGTCGATCGGGAAGGTGATCATGGCCGCGTCCGGCGCGAGCCCGAGACCGGACACCGCGTTCTTCATGACACCGACGAAATCCGTCCGCGTCAGGGTGACGGTCGGAATGCCCTCGGCTTCGATTCTAGCGGCTGCACGGCCGCATGCTGTGGCGCAGGACCCTCAAGCCGCGTTGCCGATGATGACGGCATCGACCCCGCTTTTCTTCACGAGCCGGGCAGTCTCTTCCTCGCCGATCAGCGCGTTGCCCTGCGGGAATGCGTCGATAGCCAGCACTTCGATGCCGGGGAAATCCTGCTCGAACAATTTTTTTAAGAGTGGCAGCGTGCGAAATGCCTGCCACTGCTCGTTGGTGACGATGCCGATGCGCTTGCCCGCCAGCGAAGCAAGCCGCGGCGCGTGTGCCTGCGTGACCTCGATGCCGCCGGACGGATCGTAGAAATCAAGCTTGACCATGTGTGCCCCTCAATGAATCCGTAATCCGTGCATCCTAGCATGCAGAGGCGGATTCGTCCGCTGCGCCAGTAAGGATTTCAGCGGTGCAGCCACTATGTCACGTGGCGCAATCAATCCACGACCGCCGTCGCAAGATGCGGAAACCGCCGGGAGCGTAGCGTGCCAACGGTATAGGTGATAGGCTATCTCCTATGAGTGATGCTGACGTCGTCGAGATTCTGAAGCTCCCGGTCGAAGACAGGCTCCGTCTCGTTGAGATCCTGTGGGAAAGTCTTTGCGCAAATCCTTCTGCGGTTCCTTTGAGCGATGCCCACCGTGCCGCGATTGACGACGAACTCGCCGAACATCGACGGAATCCGGAAGACGTTCTGACCCTGGAACAAGTGCTCCCGAGGGCTCCTCGGGCCTGATGGCACTACCGGTCGTTTATCGCCTTCGAGTCAAGCACGATCTGGAAGCGGCTTTTGACTGGTATGAAGAACAGCGATCCGGTCTTGGCGGTGAATTCCGCGCGTCGGTAGAATCAACGTTCAAAGCGATTGAGCTTCACCCTGAGCTGTTCGCATCCGTGTACGGTGACGTTCGCCGCGCAATCATGTCGCGGTTTCCGTTCGCCGCCTTCTATCTGGTCGAACCAAAACGCGTCGTCGTTCTTAGAGTACTGCACACAGTGCGCAATTCGGAGCTTTGGCCGAAGCCTCGGAACAAGGCTCGCTGACAATGCGTTCGAGAGCGGACGTTGCAGCAGATACGAGATTGGCGCTCCTGGGTGACGGAAAATCTTAGCTATGCGCGTGGTCCGAATGAAAAGAAGGGCCTTGGACTCAAGGATAGGTGTACATCTTGTTCTGCGTCTCGATCGATACGTACATCCACGGCTTGGTCGGATGGAAATCGAGGTGCCGTGGCCCGACGCGCTGCTGCTGGTTGCGACGTACAGAAAGCGCCGCGATACATGCGGCCACGCGTACTGCACGCCGGCGGGCAACGTCACGCTCTCGCGTTGGGTCAGCGCGATCCCTTCGACATCGACTTCGTAACGCGTGAGCACTGCGCACACGTTCGCGTAAAGCGCGACCTTGCCCGGCTTGGGTTGCGGCGGTTGCGATCAATGTCATAAAACTGCGACGATCCAGCATGATGTTCCTCCTTGGTAATTTGGTAATGGGGAATGGGGAATGGGGAA
>JANNPG010000341.1:0-3176 GCA_031399805.1 Betaproteobacteria bacterium
AACTGATCGATATCAAACCGCCCAGTCATTGAACTCCAACGATCCAGCGACCACTACCGAACTGCAGGCGTTCGTCGATCAGCGCTTAAAGCAGCTGCATTAAGGCAGGATTCAGGATTCGGAATTCAGGGAAAGACCTGAATCCTGAATCCCGAACTTCAATCCTGTTTCAAGGTTCTCGCCACCACCCAGCCCTGTATCTCGATTGCACCTGCCTTGCGCAGATTGCGCGCGAGTTCGTTGAGCGTGGCGCCGGTGGTCAACACGTCGTCGATCACCGCGACGCGCATGCCGGTCAAATCCGCATCGCACACGAATGCCCCGCGTATGTTTTTCGCGCGCTCTTTCCACGGCAGCGTTGCTTGCGGCGCGCTGTCACGCACGCGCCGGCAAGCGTCAGGCGCGAGCCTGATGCCGGTGGCGCGGCTGACGACGCGGGCAATTTCCTGCGCTTGATTGAACCCGCGTTCACGCAGGCGCGCGGGCCACAGCGGCAGCGGGATGATGCAATCCACCGTCCGGGTCGATTGTGCGGCGAGTGCTAAGCCCAGCAATCGCGCGAGCGCGAGATTGCCGGCGTATTTGTAATGGCGGATCAGCGGCGCCAGCGGCCACGCATAGACGAATGCCGCGGTCACCGCATCGAACCGCGGCGGATGGGCGAGGCACCCGCCGCAGAGGTTGCCTGTTGAGGTCGGGATCGCGCATTGCGGGCAGTGCAGCAGCGGGAGCCACGGCAGTTGCGCGTAGCACTCGGCGCACACCGCATGCGGATGCGCGGGCGCGGCGCATAGCAAACAGTGTTGGGGCAACGTCGCCCGCGCAAAATTTGCGCAACTGTTCAAAAACGAGCCACGCCAGTTTGACAATCGGCGCGCGATCACTGATGATGCGAAGCTCATGATCTAACGTATTTTTTTACGGTTCTGATCCCATTGACCCGCAGGCAAAACGCCATGGATACCCTTACCCACAACGCACCAGCGCCGGTGACAGCCGACAGGCCTGATGGCGCGCACTGGAGCGTCGATGAAGTCGCGCAACTGCTCGATCTGCCGTTCAACGATTTGCTCCACCGCGCGCAGTGCGTGCATCGCGAAAATTTCGACGCCAATGCCGTGCAGTTGTCGACCTTGCTGTCGATCAAGACCGGCGGCTGTCCCGAGGATTGCGGCTATTGCCCGCAGGCGGCGCGCTATCACACGGGCGTCGAAAACGAAGACATGCTGGCGGTGGATGCGGTGGTGGCCGCGGCGTGCGCGGCCCGCGACAAGGGCGCGACGCGTTTCTGCATGGGCGCCGCATGGCGGGGGCCGAAGCAGCGCGACTTGGACCGCGTGCTCGACATGGTGAAAGCGGTGCGCGGGCTCGGCATGGAGACGTGCGCGACGCTCGGCATGTTGAAGGAGGGCCAGGCCGAGCAGTTAAAGGTCGCGGGGCTCGATTACTACAACCACAACCTCGACACCGCCCCCGAGTTTTACGGCGCAATCGTTTCCACGCGCACGCAGGACGACCGGCTCGATACGCTCGCCAAAGTGCGCAATGCCGGCATCAACGTGTGCTGCGGCGGCATCGTGGGCATGGGCGAGACGCGCCGCACGCGCGCGGCGCTTATCGCCCAGCTCGCGAATCTCAATCCCTACCCGGAGAGCGTGCCCATCAATAACCTGGTGCAGGTCGAAGGCACGCCGCTCAACGGGACAGCCGAACTCGATCTGTTCGAATTCGTGCGCACCATTGCGTGCGCGCGCATCACGATGCCCAAAGCCATGGTGCGGTTGTCGGCGGGACGCCAGGCGATGCCCGAAGGCATACAAGCGCTGTGCTTGCTGGCGGGTGCCAACTCGATTTTTTACGGCGACAAACTCTTGACCACCGGCAATCCCGAGGCCGGGCGCGATCGCGCGTTGATGGACAAGCTCGGGATGTATCCCATGAGCCGTGAGGCGTGAGGCGTGAGGCGTGAGGCGTGAGGCGTGAGGCGTGAGGCGAAGAAACAAATATTGAGCGCCGAGTTCCAATCTTCACCCTTCACCCTTCACCCTTCACCCTTCACCCTTCACCCTTCACCCTTCACCCTTCACCCTTCACCCTTCACGGCATCTTATGCCGCTTCCCGATCCCGCCGCAGAAATCGCCACGCTCGACGCGCGCGGCCTCCGGCGCCAGCGCCGCATTCTGGAAAGTCCGCAAAGCGCGCGCGTCGTGGTCGACGGCCGCGAAGTCGTCGCGTTCTGCAGTAACGATTATCTTGGTCTTGCGGCCGATCCGCGCCTGGTCGCGGCTGCTTGCGAGGGCGCGCAACGCTACGGCGTGGGCGCCGGCGCGTCCCACCTGATACTCGGTCACGCGCTATCCCACCACCAGCTTGAGGAGGAACTCGCGCGATTCGTGCGCCTGCCGCGCGCACTGCTGTTCTCGACCGGCTATATGGCGAACATCGGTATCGTGACAGCACTCGTCGGGCGCAATGACGCGGTATTCGGCGACAAGCTCAATCATGCGTCGCTCAATGACGCCGCGTTACTGTCGCGCGCCGGATTCAAACGTTATGCCCACGCGGACCTGGCTGCGCTCGAGAAACTGCTCGCGGCATCGACCGCGCGGCGCAAACTGGTCGTGACCGACGCCGTATTCAGCATGGACGGCGACGTGGCGCCGGTGCCGCAGTTGTTGCAACTATGCGAGCGTTTCGACGCGTGGCTGGTGCTCGACGATGCGCACGGATTCGGCGTGCTGGGCGCGTCCGGTGGCGGCGTGCTGCAGCATTTCGGCGTGACGTCGCCGCGCATCATCTACATGGCCACCCTCGGCAAGGCGGCCGGCGTATTTGGCGCGTTCGTCGCCGGCGGGCCGGACTTGATCGAATGGCTGGTGCAACGCGCGCGCACGTATATTTACACCACGGCGGCGCCACCGTTGCTCGCGCCCGCGCTGCGCGCGAGCCTGGAGATTATGGCGGCCGAGAATTGGCGGCGTGAATTGCTCGCGCGGCTGATCAATCAGTTGAAAGCGGGTGTCGCCGGCTTGCGCTGGCGGTTGATGCCGTCCGACACGCCGATACAGCCGCTGGTGATCGGCGGCAACGACGAGGCCATGCGCGTCGCCGCCGCGCTCGCGGCGCGCGGCGTGCAGGCGCCGGCGATTCGCCCGCCGACCGTGGCGCCCGGCAG
>JANNPG010000368.1:0-2120 GCA_031399805.1 Betaproteobacteria bacterium
GCGGCGGATGACACCGACAAGGTCAAGCAGTTCTACGAAGATGCGCGTGCCAACGGGCTCACAGTGCTCGCGCCGGACATCAACCGCGGCGAGTACCGTTTTGTGCCGCTCGACACGAAAACGATCAGCTACGGGCTCGGATCGATCAAGGGCACCGGCGAATCGGCCATCGCATCCATCGTCGCGGCGCGCGCGGGTACGCACGGCAGGCAGGGCGGGCCGTTTACGGATTTGTTTGATTTTTGCGAGCGCATCGACAAGCGCATCGTCAACCGGCGCGTGATCGAGGCGCTGATCCGCGGCGGCGCGTTTGATGCGATTGACGACCACCGCGCGCGGCTGCTCGCGTCGGTCGGCATCGCGCTGGGCGCGGCGGAGCAGGCCGAGCGTAACGCCCAGCAGGTGAGCCTGTTTGGCGGGGCCGATGCCGCCGAGCATGCGCGCCCGCAGCTGGTGGAAGCGTCGCGCTGGGATGCGCGTACCTTCCTGCGCGAGGAGAAAGTCGCGCTCGGGTTTTACCTGTCAGGCCATCCGTACTCCGCATATCGCGAGGAACTCGGCCAGTTCGTGCACGCGTCCCTCGATCGCTTGACGTCGAGCGGCGGCGAGTACGGCAGGGGCGCGCAGAGCGTGCTGATTGCCGGCGTGGTCGAATCGATGCGCTTCCAGAAAACCCAGAGCTCACGCATGGCCATCATCAATCTCTCCGACGGCACCGCGACCCAGGAAGTGACGGTTTACGGCGAGCTTTTTGACGAGTACCGGCAGATCATCGTCGAGGACGCTGTGCTGGTGATGGAGGCGAAGGTGCGTAACGTGCGCCGCGGCGGCGGGGACGAGGCCGAGAGCGTATTCATGCGCATCAATGCCGAGAAGATTTACGACCTGAACGCGGCGCGCAATCGTTACGCGCGCGGCGTGCGCCTCATCTGCAACGGTCAGTCTTCGGCGCAGAAACTGAAGGAATTGCTCGCGCCGTATCGCAACGGCCCGTGCCCGGTCTCGATCGTCTATCACAACCGCAGCGCGTGCTGCGAAATCGAGCTCGGCGACGCGTGGCGCATCAGCCTGCATGAAAATCTGCTGCAGTCGCTCGCCGCGTGGTTGAGCGAGCCGAATGTCAGGATCGTTTACAACTGAGGAGAGAGGAACGAGGACTGAGGACTCAGGACTTAGAGGGTTAAAACCTCAGTCCTCAGTCCTTCAGTGCTCGATCCTGTATTTAAGCGCTTGGAACGGTCGCCTGCATCGAAGGGCGCGTCGAGAATTTCGCGTGCCAGCGCGCGAGTTTGGGTCGATTTTCGCGCCAGTCGTCATCGCCATAACGGAAGTCCAGCCAGCCCAATGCGCAAGCGACCGTGATGTTGCCGATTGTCGGGTCGCCATCGAGCGCATTCGCTTCGCGTTCGAGCAGGTCGAGCCCGCCGCGCCACTTGGTCTTCTGGCCCGCGATCCAACCTGTCCACTGGAATTCCCTGGGTCGTATCGCCAGTTCATAGCGGCATAAAATGCCGGCATCAAGAATGCCGTCGCCCGTCGCCTGCAGCCTGAGCGCCGTCCAGCGCGCGGGGCCCGCGGCTGGAAACAACTTGCGCCCCGTATGCAGACTATCGAGGTATTCGCAGATGACGGGTGAATCGAACAGGGCCGTTGCGTCGTCGAGGACCAGCGCGGGGATTTTTGCCAGCGGATTGGCCTGCGCCAGGCGCGCATTCTCCTGGACCGGCGATACCATGGTGGTGATTTCCTCGATGTTCCTGTCAAGACCCGTTTCGCGCGCGAATACTCGCACTTTGCGCACAAACGGCGATGCCATATTGAAAAAAAGTTTCACGTTAATCCCCGGTTGTTGAGATAGCAGAATGCTTCCGCGCGGCAAGCGGAATTCCGCACGTAACTCATTATACGGTCGGCAGCGCGTCGAAACGCTCGAAACTTGCGTGAGCTTCCGCGACGTCAAAGCCGGTCACCATCGCGTGCGACGGTCCGCGCCGGGCGCGCTCCATCATCATATGCACGGCGTCGGGGGTTCCGCAGATGATGGCCTCGACACTGCCGTCGGCGCGGTTGCGCACCCAGCCGGTGACGTGCAGGTCGTGCGCGGCGCGCAGCATGAACTG
>JANNPG010000374.1:0-6041 GCA_031399805.1 Betaproteobacteria bacterium
AACCCATGGGTACAGCAGGAATACTCCTACCCATAACCATGTTTTATATGGGAATTTGCGCACAGCCCAACCTCTTGTTTTTTTCTGCAACAAGTAAATTAACATCAAATAGTTAGGGTTGCAAGCTAACCTTGCCTCTAACCTTATGAATCTATTGGCCAGCGAACAATCAATATTTTACCAGAGACCTCCTGCTTATCCTTGTGGAAAAGTGCCTGAAATCTCTCGTTTTGTTAGATTTTTTGCGCCGGATTGCACATCCAACGCAACGCCAGCTAGTGTTCGATCAGTATGCGCAGCATGCGCCGCAGCGGCTCAGCGGCACCCCACAACAACTGGTCGCCCACCGTGAATGCGGACAGGTAATCGCCGCCCATCGCCAGCTTGCGCAAGCGGCCGACCGAAATATGCATCTGCCCTGTCACCGCGGCCGGCGTTAATTCGCGCTCGGAAGACTCGCGCTGGTTCGGCACGACCCGCACCCACGCGTTGGCAGCGGCGAGGATGCCGGCAATTTCTTCGAGCGGCACATCCCGTTTTAACTTGATGGTCAGCGCCTGACTGTGGCAACGCATCGCGCCGACGCGCACGCACAGGCTCTCGACGGGAGTTGCCGGCGTGCCGAAAGCGGTGCCGCGGCCGAGTATCTTGTTGGTCTCGGCGCCACCTTTCCATTCCTCCAGCGACATGCCATTACCCATGTCCTGGTCGATCCATGGAATCAGATTGCCGGCCAGCGGAACGCCGCGGAAGTTTTCCATCGGCAGGGTGCCGTCGGTCTGCCGTGCTTGCACCTTGCGGTCGATGTCCAGAATTGCCGACGCCGGGTCGGCCAGCAGGTCGCTGACCTCGGCATGGACGAGCCCGAATTGGGTCAGCAGCTCGCGCATATGCTGCGCGCCGCCGCCGGAAGCCGCCTGGTACGTCATGCACGTCATCCACTCGACGAGATCGTGTTGAAACAAGCCGTGCATTCCCATCAGCATGCAACTCACGGTGCAATTGCCGCCGATGTAGTTGCGGATGCCCTTCGCCAGCGCGTTCCTGATAACGTGCATGTTGACCGGGTCGAGAATGATGACCGCGTCATCTTGCATGCGCAGCGTCTTGGCCGCGTCGATCCAGTAACCCTTCCAGCCTGCCGCGCGCAACTGCGGATACATGCGGGTGGTGTATTCGCCGCCCTGGCAGGTGATGATCACGTCCATCGCTTTCAATGCGTCGACGTCACCCGCATCTTTAAGGGGGGTGATATCCCTGCCGATTGCGGGACCCTTGCCGCCGCGTTGCGAAGTAGTGAAAAACACGGGGTCGATAAAGTCGAAATCGCGCTCGGCTTGCATGCGCTGCAGCAGCACCGAGCCGACCATCCCCCGCCATCCGACAAATGCAGCTCGCATCATAATTGCATGGACCAAATAAAATATAACGTCGTGATCGCCGTCAGCGTTGACGCGCAAGAGTCCGCAACAGCATGAAACACGTGTGCATTGCTGCTGTTACGGACTTTCTTCACTGCATGGCCGCAATTACGGCATCGCCCATCTCTATCGTGCCCACGCGCCGCATTTCAGTTTCGTAAATGTCGGCGGTTCGATAGCCCTGTGCGAGCACTTTTTTCACGGCCGCCTCGATGCGCTTTGCGGCCTCCTCCTCGTTAAACGTATACCGCAGCATCATCGCCGCCGACAATATCGTCGCCAGCGGATTGGCGATATTCTTGCCCGCTATATCGGGTGCGGAGCCATGCGACGGCTCATAGAGGCCCTTGTTATTCGCATCGAGCGACGCCGACGGCAGCATGCCGATAGAACCGGTCAGCATCGACGCTTCGTCCGACAATATGTCGCCGAACATATTGCCGGTGACGATCACATCGAACTGCTTGGGATTGCGCACGAGCTGCATCGCGGCGTTATCGACATACATATGCGACAACTCGACCAGCGGATAGTTTTTGGCGACATCCTTCACGATTTCGCGCCAGAACCGGCTGGTCTCGAGCACGTTTTCCTTGTCGACGGACGTGAGCTTTCTGCCGCGCTTCATCGCCGCCTGAAAACCGACTTCCGCGATACGCCGTATCTCGGGCTCCGAATACTGCATGGTGTCGTAACCTTCACGTTCGCCGCGCGCGTTGGTGCGCCGCCCGCGCGGTTCGCCGAAATAAATGTCGCCGGTCAGTTCGCGCAGAATCAGGATATCGAGGCCGGCGACGAGCTCGGGTTTCAGGGATGACGCGCTCGCGAGTTCCGCGAAGAGTATCGCCGGACGCAAGTTGGCGAAGAGCTGCAATTCCTTGCGTATGCGCAATATTCCCTGCTCAGGGCGCTTGTCGCGCGGCAACGCATCGTATTGCGGGCCGCCGACCGCCCCGCACAGCACCGCATCGGCTGCGCGTGCCAGCTTGAGCGTGGACGCCGGCAACGGGTCGCCGTGCGCGTCGTAACCGGCGCCGCCATACGGCGCCTCCTCAAGTTCGAGTTTGAGCCCGTCGCGCCGCAGCACCTCGAGCACCTTCATCGCCTGTGCGATGATTTCAGGACCAATGCCGTCACCGGCCAGCACTGCGATTTTCATAGTCTTGCCATCCATTCACCGCAAAGACGCAAAGACGCAAAGGGAACGCAGAGTTCGCATATCATAAGACCCGCTGACCCACAAAAAACTCTTTCGCGGCGCCTTTGCGTCTTTGCGCCTTTGCGGTAAGTGATTAGCTAAACAACCACGGCTGCTCAATGCGCCGCGTCGCCTCGAACGCTTTGATCTTGTCGGCATGCGCCAGCGTCAGGCCGATTTCGTCGAGGCCGTTCATCAGGGAGTGCTTGCGAGACGTGTCAATCTCGAACTTGATCGTCTCGCCGCCGGGCGTGGTTACGCTCTGCTCTTCAAGATCAATGGCCAGGCGATAACCCGGCTGGGCGCCTGCTTCCTTGAAGAGGTTGTCGACGATCTTCGCATCCAGCCGGATCAGCAATAAACCGTTCTTGAAACTGTTGGTGAAAAAAATATCGGCGAAACTCGGCGCGATCACCGCCTGGAACCCGTATTGCAGCAACGCCCACGGCGCGTGTTCGCGCGACGAGCCGCAGCCGAAGTTCTCGCGCGCAAGCAGTATCTGTGCGCCCTGATAGCGCGGCTGATTGAGAATGAAATCGGGATTCAGCGGACGCTTCGAATTGTCCATGCCCGGTTCGCCGTGATCGAGATAACGCCACGCGTCAAAGAGATTGGGGCCGTAGCCGGTGCGCTTGATCGATTTCAGGAACTGCTTGGGGATGACCGCATCGGTGTCCACGTTTGCGCGGTCGAGCGGCGCCACCAGACCCTCACGCGAAATGAATTTATCCATGTTATTTTCCTATTCGAGATCGCGCACGTCGACGAAATGCCCGGCGACCGCGGCGGCAGCGGCCATCGCCGGGCTCACCAGATGCGTGCGCCCGCCCGCGCCCTGCCGCCCTTCGAAATTGCGATTCGAAGTCGACGCGCAACGCTCGCCCGGCGACAACTGGTCTTCGTTCATGCCCAGGCACATGGAGCAGCCCGGTTCGCGCCATTCAAAACCGGCGTCGGTGAATACCTTGTCCAGGCCCTCCTCCTCGGCCTGCCGTTTGACGAGCCCGGAGCCGGGCACCACCATCGCGAGCTTGACGTTGCCCGCCACCTTGCGGCCGCGCGCCACCATCGCTGCGGCGCGCAGATCCTCGATGCGCGAATTCGTGCAGGCACCAATGAACACTTTGTCGATCGGGATCTCGGTGATCGGCGTGTTCGGCTTCAAGCCCATGTATTTAAGCGCGCGCTCTATCCATTCGCGCTTGACCGGATCGGCTTCCTGCGCCGGGTCCGGCACTTTGCCGTCGATCGTCGTCACCATCTCGGGCGACGTGCCCCACGTCACTTGCGGCTGGACCGCGGCAGCGGCTAGCGACACAACACTGTCGAACTTAGCGCCATGGTCACTTGTCAGCGTGCGCCAGTAAGCGGCCGCCTTGTCCCAATTCGCGCCGGTGGGTGCTAACGGCCGGCCTTTCACATAATCGATGGTCGTGTCGTCGACGGCGATCATGCCGGCGCGGGCGCCGGCTTCAATCGCCATATTGCACAAAGTCATGCGGCCTTCCATCGATAAGCCGCGGATCGCGCTGCCCGCAAATTCGAGCGAATATCCGGTACCTCCCGCGGTTCCGATCTTGCCGATCACGGCCAGCGCAATGTCCTTCGCGGTAACGCCGATGCCGAGCTCGCCTTCGACCACCACTTGCATCGCCTTCGTTTTTTTCTGCACCAGGCACTGCGTCGCCAACACATGCTCGACTTCGGAGGTGCCGATGCCGAACGCGAGACAACCGAACGCGCCGTGCGTGCTGGTATGCGAATCGCCGCACACCACGGTCATACCCGGCAGCGTCGCGCCGTTCTCGGGCCCGATCACGTGCACGATGCCCTGCCTCTCGTGCAGAAACGGGAAGTAGGTCAGCGCGCCGTATTCCTTGATGTTGGCGTCGAGGGTTTCGACCTGCAGGCGCGAAACCGGATCCTTGATGCCCTGGTCCCAGTCGCGCGTCGGCGTATTGTGATCGGCGGTCGCCACGATCGAACTGACGCGCCACGGCTTGCGCTTCGCAAGCTTCAAGCCTTCATAGGCCTGCGGGCTGGTGACTTCGTGCACCAGATGCCGGTCGACGTAAATCAGCGCGGTGCCATCGGCATCCTGATGCACCACGTGGTCGTCCCATAATTTGTCGTAGAGCGTTCGCGCAGCCATGATGTATGTCGTTAAGTCTCTTTGAGAACCACAAATTATCCCATAATCCCGCCGCGCGTGACCAGCATCACCTGCGCGATGGTGCGGCACCATCGCCGAGCCAGTGCCACAGAATCAACATCCCGGCCACCGCGAACAACGCCGCGCCGCTGAACGTAATACCCGCGCCGAAATGCTCCCACGCGTATCCCGCGTAGAGTCCGCCGAGCGTGCCGCCGAGCCCGAACGTCAGGCTGGTATACATCGCCTGGCCGCGCGCCTGGTGCCGGCCGCGAAAATAGCGATGCACGTAACCGAGAGCGGCCGCGTGAAAGGACCCGAAGCTGGCGGCATGCAGAGTCTGCGCGAAAAGCAGCATGGCGAGGCTGTCGGCAAGCCAGGCAATGATCGCAAAGCGCGCGGCGGCCAGCGCGAAGCTCGCGATCAGCACCTGGCGCAGCGAGAACGCGCGAAAGAGGTGCGCCATCCAGAAAAAAATCGCGATTTCGCAAATGACGCCGAGCGCCCACAGCCAGCCGACCGCGCCCTTGCTGTAGCCATGATCGACGAGATAGATTGAATAAAACGTGTAATACGGCCCGTGCGCGACCGCCATCAACGCACCAGCAATAAACAACGCCACGACCGGCGGCTGCCTGAGCACGTCGGCGATCGGCGTGTAATCGTGCGCATGCGCGGCCTGCGGCGCGTCGGGCACCACCATCAGCAGCACGGTGACGCCGACCAGTATCGCAAGCATGATCCACAACAGCACGGCGATCGGCACGACGTCGAGCACGTAACCGACGATGAGTACAGCGGCAATAAATCCGATCGAGCCCCACACGCGAATGCGTCCATACTCCGCGCTGCGTTCGCCGAGGTGCGAGAGCGTGGTGACTTCGACCTGAGGCAGTGCCGCGCTCAGGAAAAAACTCATGAGCAATACCACCGCGAACAACGCTTCAAAGCCCTGCGCGGCAAACAATCCGCAGTAAGCCGCCGTCCCGATCACGGTGCAAATTCGCGCAACACGCATGCGCCGCCCGCCGCGATCGGCGAGCCAGCCCCACAGATGCGGCGCCACGATGCGCACGAGCTGCGGCAGCGCCATGATCACGCCGATGCCGGCGGCCGCGATGCCGAGAGAACTCAGGTAGAGGCTGAAAAACGGCGCGAACGCGCCGAGGTAGGCAAAGTAAAAAAAATAAACGCCGGCAAGACGCCAGTAGGGCAATGCGTGCATGGCGCTACGTCGCGCGAAGCGTGACGCCGCGCGTCACGCTTCGTC
>JANNPG010000393.1:0-5388 GCA_031399805.1 Betaproteobacteria bacterium
CGCTGCAGCGCTGCCAGTTGCTGTCGGAAGACGATTACCTCGCCAAGGTCGAGGAGTTCGGCGATGACTTTACCGCGATCATGGGCGCCGAGGGCGTGCGCGAACTCTTGCGCGCGATCGACCTCAAGCACGAGATCGAGACGCTGCGCACCGAGCTGGCGGCGACGACATCCGACACCAAGATCAAGAAAATCGCCAAGCGCCTGAAAGTGCTCGAGGCGTTCCATAAATCCGGCATCAAGCCGGAGTGGATGATCATGGAGGTTCTGCCGGTGCTGCCGCCGGAACTGCGGCCGCTGGTGCCGCTCGACGGCGGGCGCTCTGCGACCTCCGACCTGAACGATCTGTATCGCCGCGTGATCAACCGCAACAACCGCTTGAAGCGCCTCCTGGAACTGAAGGCGCCGGAAATCATCGTGCGCAACGAAAAGCGCATGCTGCAGGAAGCGGTCGATTCGCTGCTCGACAACGGCCGTCGCGGCAAGGCGATGACGGGTGCGAACAAGCGTCCTTTGAAGTCGCTCGCCGACATGATCAAGGGCAAGGGCGGGCGTTTCCGCCAGAACCTCCTGGGCAAGCGCGTCGACTATTCGGGCCGTTCGGTCATCGTGGTCGGACCGCAGTTGAAGCTTCACCAATGCGGCCTGCCGAAGAAAATGGCGCTCGAATTGTTCAAGCCGTACATTTTCCACAAGCTCGAAGTGCTGGGACTGGCCACGACCATCAAGGCCGCGAAGCGCCTGGTCGAGCAGGAAGTGCCCGAAGTGTGGGATATCCTCGAGGAAGTCATCCGCGAGCACCCGGTGATGCTCAATCGCGCGCCGACGCTGCACCGTCTGGGCATCCAGGCGTTCGAGCCGGTGCTGATCGAAGGCAAGGCGATCCAGTTGCATCCGCTCGTGTGCGCGGCGTTCAACGCCGACTTCGACGGCGACCAGATGGCGGTGCACGTGCCGTTGTCGCTCGAAGCGCAGCTCGAGGCGCGCACGCTGATGCTGTCGTCGAACAACATCCTGTCGCCCGCCAACGGCGAGCCGATCATCGTGCCGTCGCAGGATATCGTGTTGGGCCTTTATTACATCACGCGCGAAAAAATGGGCGCGCGCGGCGAAGGCATGGCGTTCACCAACGTCGGCGAAGTTTCGCGCGCGTATGAGACGCGCCAGGTCGAAGTGAACGCCAAGATCCTGGTGCGTATCAAGGAATTCGAATTTGACGAGGCGGGCGAAAAGAGCGAGAAAGTGACGCGCTATCAGACGACCGTCGGGCGCGCGCTGCTGTCGGAAATCCTGCCCGCCGGCCTGCCGTTTGAACTCATCAACAAGTCGCTCAAGAAGAAAGAAATTTCCAAGCTGATCAATCACGCGTTCCGCCGTTGCGGATTGCGCGAGACGGTGATTTTCGCCGACAAGCTGATGTACAGCGGCTTCACAATGGCGACGCGCGCGGGTATCTCGATTGCGGTCGACGACATGCTGGTGCCGCAGGAGAAGGACAAGATCATTTCCGACGCCGAGAAGGAAGTGCAGGAAATCGAGTCGCAGTACACCTCCGGACTGGTGACGCAGGGAGAACGCTATAACAAGGTGGTCGATATCTGGGGCCGTTCTGGCGACAAAGTCGCCAAGGCGATGATGGACCAGCTCGGTACCGAGGATGTCGCGGCGTGGGATTACAAGAAGCAGGACTACGTCCCCCTCAAGGACAAGAAGGGTGCGGCGGTCACGCAGGAGTCGTTCAACTCGATCTATATGATGGCCGATTCGGGCGCGCGGGGTTCCGCCGCCCAGATTCGACAGCTCGCCGGCATGCGCGGTCTGATGGCGAAACCCGACGGGTCGATTATCGAGACGCCGATCACTGCGAATTTCCGCGAGGGACTCAACGTGCTGCAGTATTTCATCTCCACGCACGGCGCGCGCAAAGGCCTTGCCGACACCGCGCTGAAAACGGCGAACTCCGGTTATCTCACGCGCCGCCTGGTCGACGTGACGCAGGATCTGGTGGTGACCGAGGAGGATTGCGGTACATCGCAAGGCGTTGCGATGAAGGCGTTGATCGAAGGCGGTGAAGTCGTCGAGTCGCTGCGCGAACGGATTCTCGGCCGCGTCAGCACGGCCGAACTCATCAACCCGGAAAGCGGCCAGCTCATGTTCCCGGCTAATTCGCTGCTTGACGAGGACGCGGTCGACGCCATCGAAGCAGTCGGCCTGGACGAGATCAAGGTGCGCACCCCGCTCACCTGCGAAACGCGCTACGGCTTGTGCGCGAAGTGCTACGGGCGCGACCTTGGCCGCGGGTCGGTCGTGAACGTCGGCGAAGCGGTAGGCGTAATCGCGGCGCAGTCGATCGGCGAACCGGGCACGCAGTTGACCATGCGCACGTTCCACATCGGAGGTGCTGCATCGCGCACCGCGGTCGTAAGCCAGGTTGAAAGCAAGTCCGCGGGCGTCGTGCGGTATTCGCCCGGCATGCGTTACGTGACCAACGCGCGCAGCGAGTTGATCGCTATTTCGCGCAGCGGCGAAGTGCTGGTGCATGACGAGCACGGTCGCGAGCGCGAGCGGCACAAGGTCACCTATGGCGCGACACTGCTCGCCCGCGACGGTGAGCAGGTGAAAGCCGGCCACGTGCTGGCGATGTGGGACCCGCATACGCGGCCGATCATCACCGAATACGCGGGGCGCGTGCGCTTCGAAAACGTCGAAGAGGGCGTCACCGTTGCCAGGCAGACGGACGAGGTCACCGGTTTGTCCACGCTCGTCGTTGTCGATCCGAAACGGCGCGGCAGCGCCCAGGTGAAAGGGCTGCGGCCGCAAGTCAAGTTGCTCGACCACGCCGGCCAGGAAGTGAAGATCGCGGGTTCCGACCAGTCGGTCAACATCACATTCCAGATTGGCTGCATTATCACCGTCAAGGACGGCCAGGAAGTGTCGGTCGGCGAGGTGCTGGCGCGGATTCCGCAGGAAACGTCGAAAACGCGCGATATCACCGGCGGTTTGCCGCGCGTGGCGGAACTCTTCGAAGCGCGATCGCCGAAAGATGCGGGATTGCTCGCGGAGATTACGGGCACCGTCTCGTTCGGCAAGGACACCAAGGGCAAGCAGCGCCTGGTAATTACCGACCTCGACAGCGTAGCGCACGAGTATCTGATACCCAAGGACAAGCACGTGATGGCGCACGACGGCCAGGTCGTCAACCGCGGCGAGGTCATCGTCGACGGCCCCGCAGATCCGCACGATATTCTGCGGTTACTCGGCGTCGAAGCGCTCGCGCGTTACATCTGCAACGAGGTGCAGGACGTTTATCGCCTGCAGGGCGTCAAGATCAACGACAAGCACATCGAGGTCATCGTGCGCCAGATGCTGCGCCGGGTGACGATAGCGGACGCCGGCGATACGCGCTTTATCGTGGGTGAGCAGCTCGAGCGCGCCGAAGTGCTCGACGAAAACGATCGCGTCATCGCGGAAGGCAAAAAGCAGGCGGCTTACGATTACATGCTGCTCGGTATCACCAAGGCTTCCTTGTCGACTGATTCGTTCATCTCGGCCGCATCGTTCCAGGAAACCACGCGCGTGTTGACTGAGGCGGCGATCATGGGCAAGCGCGACGAATTGCGCGGGCTGAAAGAGAACGTGATCGTCGGTCGATTGATCCCGGCCGGCACCGGACTCGCCTACCACAACACGCGCAAGCGCCAGGTGGCGGCCGGGGAGTTGCTGCCGATGGTCGAAGCGCCGGCCGAAGAGGCCGCCGCAGTCGAAAGCCGCGAGCAGGTTGCTTGACAGGAGTGCTGTAAGCCTTTAGAATTTACAGTCTTTTTAGCTTGAAATCCCACTCGGACGGGACGGCTTTTATGCCGTCCCCTCCTTTTTTCAGGCACGGGAAAACCGCATAAGAGTTTAAAAAGCGGGTTTTTAACAGGAATTTGATAAAGCTGACTATGCCGACGATTAACCAGTTAGTGCGCAAGCCGCGTGTCATCCGGACCGTCAAGAGCAAGGTGCCGGCACTGAAGAATTCGCCGCAGAAACGCGGCGTCTGCACGCGCGTATACACGACTACACCGAAGAAGCCGAATTCGGCCCTGCGCAAGGTCGCGCGCGTGCGTCTGACCAACGGGTTCGAGGTAACGAGTTACATCGGCGGCGAGGGTCACAATCTGCAGGAACACTCGGTGGTGCTGATCCGCGGCGGCCGCGTCAAGGACTTGCCGGGCGTGCGCTACCACATCGTGCGCGGCAGTCTCGATACCGCCGGCGTGAAGGATCGCAAACAGAGCCGCTCGAAGTACGGCGCTAAACGACCGAAGGCCGCTTAGCACTAACGCGCCGCGTAAAAACAGAACTGAGCAGAATAGAGAACTTATATGCCACGTCGCAGAGAAATTCCCAAACGCGAGATCCTGCCGGATCCGAAGTACTCGAGTATTGAGGTCGCGAAGTTCGTCAACGTGCTCATGCAGGCCGGCAAGAAGTCGATAGCCGAGGGCATCATTTACAGCGCGCTCGAGCAGATCAAGAAGAAGACCAGCAAGGATCCGCTCGAGGTCTTCACGACGGCGGTCAACAACGTCAAGCCGATGGTGGAAGTGAAAAGCCGCCGCGTCGGCGGCGCGAACTACCAGGTGCCGGTGGAAGTGCGGCCGATCCGGCGCACCGCGCTGGCGATGCGCTGGCTGCGCGACGCGGCGCGCGGGCGCGGCGAAAAATCGATGGACGCGCGCCTCGCGGGCGAGCTCGCCGAAGCGGCGGAAGGCCGCGGCGGCGCGATGAAAAAGCGCGAGGAAGTGCACCGCATGGCGGAAGCCAACAAGGCATTCTCGCATTACCGGTTTTGATTCAAGCATAGCTGTCAGCTGAAAGTTTAAAAGTGCCACGTAAAACCCCCATCGACCGGTATCGGAATATTGGCATCAGTGCCCACATTGATGCCGGTAAGACTACGACCACCGAGCGCGTCCTGTTTTACACCGGCGTTTCGCACAAAATGGGCGAAGTGCACGACGGCACCGCGGTCATGGACTGGATGGAGCAGGAGCAGGAGCGTGGCATCACGATTACCTCGGCGGCGACGACCTGCTTCTGGAAAGGGATGGACGGCAACTATCCCGAGCACCGCATCAACATCATCGATACGCCGGGCCACGTCGACTTCACGATCGAAGTCGAGCGCTCGTTGCGCGTGCTCGACGGCGCGTGCATGGTTTATTGCGCGGTCGGCGGTGTGCAGCCGCAGTCTGAAACGGTATGGCGCCAGGCTGTCAAATATGGCGTGCCGCGGCTTGCATTCGTCAACAAGATGGACCGCCAGGGCGCGGACTTCTTCAAGGTCTTCGACCAGATGAAGTCGCGGCTTAAGGCCAACCCGGTGCCGATCCAGATTCCG
>JANNPG010000439.1:0-1930 GCA_031399805.1 Betaproteobacteria bacterium
CCTGATCCTCCGCTCTTCGGTCGCACGAACAAAGCAGGGTCCCTTCCCTCGCCCAGGGTTATGTTGTCCCTTGGACTCAAACGGTACTTCGAACCCCTCCGACTCCCGTTCCGGGCCGCTGGGCTTTCGTTTCCTTATACGCATCAGTCGGTGGTCTCCCCACCTCCAAAACGGGTCTCCAGCACTGGGCAGTGCATCTTCCATAACATGCCGTCCTTGCTACCCCGGGAGAGACCACGCACCACTTCCGTTATTTCAGCACGCGTCCAGCGGCCTTCCCCTTCTGACCACAGGGTCGGCTTCTCCATTTCGTTTACGAGGCTACTCATGGGTTCACTTGCGTTACGGCCTGCTCTCTCGCTGTTTGGAAACTCACGACCCCGGATTGCTCCGGCGCCGCTTCCTCATGCTACCAAGGTGTACGGACAACTCCTTGGACGGGACTTCAACCCGCTAGATACACTGCTGTTACTGCGAACGGTCAGCACTTTCATGAGGCGCGCGATGATCTTTTCGAGTAAGCCCTCGAGCTCGGCACGGGTGGGCGCGCGCGCCTTCTGAAAGTCCGGTTCTCCCTCGGTGCGCCGATAGACCCCGTCGAGCAGCAGACAATGCAGATGAATGTTCAGATAGGCAGCCGAGCCAAAACGCTGGATGAGGGTGACAGCGCCGGTGTCGGCCGCGCACCGTTTCAGTCCCGCCTGCTTGAGCAGAAATCTCGCGATGACGCGGTGGATGATCTGCAGCACCGGCGCGAGCAACTCGGGATGAGCGGCGAACAGAATACGCAGCGGTGTCCAGGCGAGCAGGCGCGTGCCGAGCGCAAAATCCGCCATCTCCATCGCCTCGCGCGGATTGTGACTGCCGTTTGCGTTGCGCACGAAGATCATTCCGGCGGGAAAGCCGGCCAGCGCGAAATCCTGGGCGTCATGGCCCGCGCCGCTCGGCAGGGTCAGATGCGGAACGTTGAGCTGGTCCGCGCCTTCAGCGAGCCTGCGCTGAACGCCGGCATCCATCAGTGCCGGCTCGGAGATATTGAACCGGCCGAGATCGAATTTCACGCGGCGCCGAGCGCCAATTTCTGCTGAACGCGCACTGGCTGCTGAAGCCAGGGCCGCAGAGCCCGCCGGCTATCCGCTATGCGCAATGCCATGTTTGCCAGGACCGATTCCACGTTTTGAAGGTCGGTGAGATAGGGAGTCACCGGTCCATAGTAGTCGGTCTGAGGGCCAATCGGAGTAAATGCAACGTTCATGCGCATCATTGAGCGCGCCAGGGGACGTTCCATTGCTGCGTACCAGAAGCAAATGCCGTTCTCGCAGCTGTACGCATACATCTGGCGATAAAGATCCAGCAATATTTGTGGCGCGGCATGGCGTCTGTCGCCAGCGATACGCGCCACGTTCTCGCTCGAAGTCGCACCTGAAAGCCCGTCGCCGCGCCGCCGTCGATAATTGTTGCGAACCATGAGACGACTGATCTCGGCAGCCTGACTCGCAGGGGGCAGGTCCATTCCTTCGAAAGGCGTCGAGCAGTGCTCTTGGAAGGGGAAACTCTGATCGCGGTTCGGATGGACCAGCCGGACGTACCCCGCCAGCTCTCCGTGAGAATCGAATTCGTAAAAATGCGCGGCGTCCTCGTCGTGCTCGTCGGTTTCGATGCCGTCCGGGTAGTCCTCCGGAGACAGGAAGCCACACTCCCGGCAATAGACCTGATAACGCAGTTCCAGGGCGCTTCTCAGGACCGGAGTCCGTCGGGCACGCTCGCTCTGAGCAAGACATGCTGCCTGCGCCATCGCGCTCACGCGAGGCTCGCGAAACGAATACCTGCTTGCATCCCCCCCCCCCCGAAGCGCGCCTAGGGGCGCGCGGTAACTTTGCGCCCCCGCCTTTCGGACGGGTTTGCCCTTTTAGGTGTAACCAAACTAAAA
>JANNPG010000522.1:0-2996 GCA_031399805.1 Betaproteobacteria bacterium
CCGACGAAGCTGATTTGCGACGATACCGCCGTGCGGCCCATGAATTTGATCCACCACTCGACGCCCTCCTTGGGAAACGCCTTGCCGAGCCGGCCGGCCATGGTGCGCCGCGCCCAATACTCTATGCCCTGCTCCTCAACCTCGCGCACGCGCGCGGCGCGCGTGTCCCTGTCCGCGCGTATCGGCGGCGGCGAGCCCGCCACCGTCAACGTGAGCACGCGATCGGGATGGCGCGCGGCGAACGAGCGGCCGATGACACCGCCGATTTTCGCGCCGACCAGATGAAAGCGCTCGATGCCCAGCGCGTCCATCAGCCGCAGGTAATCGTCGATCACGATATCGAGCGTCCATGGAAAATCCTTCGGCATCGGCGTCGACGCGCCGAAGCCGCGCATGTCCGGGCGCACCACCTTGTAATGGCGCGCGAGATGCGGCACCCAGCCGTACCACGCTGCGCCGCTTTCGTTGTTGCCGTGGATCAACAGTATCGCCGTGGACTTGCGCCACGGGTCGGTGTAGTCATCGACCACGTAATGCATTTCGAGATCGGGTGCGACGCGCTGGACAGGCATGTGATCGTCTTTCAGTCAAAAATCAATAGGCGTGCAACCGGAAATAAACGCGGATAAAAATTCAATGGAAAATGGACAATTGACAATGGACAACGCTGAGCCTTGATGGAGTTTCGTTGTCAATTTTCCATTGTCCATTGTCAATTCGTGCTGCGCTTTCTCTTGATTCCATCAGCGATCATGGCCGTTGATACGAAAATCAATGGAAATACCCTATCAGCCGCCACCACAGGTACTGCAGCGGCATGAGCACGACGATGCTCACCATTGCGAGCGGCAGCACGAGACGCAGGACGGTGCGCAGCGGTATGGCGGCTGCGCTGATGCCGACGACGGCCGGCGGCACCTGGTAGGGCAGCAACATGGTGGAAAAGCCGACCGCCATGGTCATCAGCGCGGCATTGAGCGGCCAGCCGGCCACGTCGGCAATTTGCCCGGCAAGCGGCGCCACCACCGCCGGTTGCGCGGGATTCGTGGTGATGAGCCCGACGCACGCGGCGAACACGCTGAACACCATGAAATTCGTGAAGTCCGACCCTTGCCGGATATCGAGCGAACCCAGCAGCGCCCTGCCGAGCAATTCGCCGAGACCCGAATCGTTGACGACGGCGCCGACGCCGATCGCAGCACCCACGTAAAAAAACGCACCGAAGCGCACGTCGTTGAACGCGTCGGTCGGCAACATGCCGATGCGCGGCAGCAAACACGCAACCGCCGCGGCCAGCGCAATCCAGCCGGCGCGTATGCCGTGCAGGAAATCGGTCGTCCACAGCACCAGCGCGATCGCCAGGATCACCGCCAGCCGCCGTTCTTCCGCGCTCATCGGCGCGACCTTCGGCGGCGCCTGCTGCGACTCGATGCGCGCCGGGAAGATCCAGCAAGTCAGCGCGACCAGCACCATGCCTTTGAGCAGGCACAGCACCGGAAACATCACCCACATCCACTCGGCGTAGATGAAGTGCACGTCGTAGAGCGCTTCCGCGGCGCCCGCGAGCACGAGGTTGGGCGCATTCGCCGGCAGCACGCCGATGCCGCTCTGATACGAAATAACGATGGCGATCATGCACAGGCCATTGAAGCCGTTGCTGTCGCGCTTGAATCCGACGCGCTCGGCGAGCGCCATGACAATAGGAATCAGCAGCAGCACGCGGCCGACGGTGGCCGGCATGAAGAACGCGAGCGCGGTGCCCGCGATGGCGACCTCGGCGACGAGCCCCGCATAGGTGCGCGTGTAACGGCCGAACAGCGCCGCGGCAAAACGCCGGCCGAGTCCGGTCGAGCGCACCGCCTCGGCGATGAAGAGCCCACCCAGCACCAGCCACATCGTCGCCGATGCAAACCCTGAAAACACGACCTGCGGCGGGGCGATGGCGAGCACCACCGCAAGCAGGAAGAACACCAGCGCGGTGATGTGCTCGGGCAGCGCGCCGAACGCCCACAAACCGGCAGTCAGCACGATCAGCGCCGCGGCATGCATGGTCGCCGCCGTGGCGCCCGCCGGCGGCGGCAGGAAGTAAATCACCGCTGCTGCGATGCACAGCAGCGCGGTGAATACCGAGGTCAGCCGCGACACTGTGCGTCGGCCCCGTTCAAATTCATTTTTTGAATTTTGCCGCGAGCGCATCACCCGTGCGCAGGAGACCGATGTCGGAACCCACGGCGACAAACAGGTAACCCATGTCGAGACAGCGCTGGCCGTCGGCTTCGCCGACGAGGATGCCGGGCGCCTTGCCCGCCTTGCGGATGCGTTTGGCGGCGTCTTCCATCACCTTCCACACCTCGGGATGCTGCCAGTTGCCGAGATAGCCCATGTCGGCCGACAAATCGTTGGGGCCGATGAACACGCCGTCAACGCCTTCGACGGCGGCAATCGCGTCTAGGCTCGCCATCGCCTTGCGCGTTTCGACCTGCACGAGCAGGCACAGTTCGCCGGCAGCGTTCTTATGGTAATCCTTAATGCGGCCGTAGCCCTGGGCGCGCCCGCCGCCCGCCACCCCGCGCATGCCCGCCTGCGGATAGTGCATCGAAATGACCGCGTTCTTCGCCTCCTCCACGCTCTGCACGTAGGGCAGCAGGAGCGACTGCGCGCCGATGTCGAGAAAGCGCTTGATCATCACCATGTCGTTCCACGCCACGCGCACCACCGGGTTCGCGGTGCCGCCCTGCATCGCGTGCAGCTGATGCTGCACCATCGGCAGTTCGTTCGGCGAATGCTCGGTATCGAGCAGCACCCAGTCGAAACCGGAGTTCGACAGAACCTCCGCGACGATATGTGAACACAACGAGCTCCAGATGCCGATCTGCGGCTTGCCCGCCTTCAGCGCGTGCTTGAAATGGTTTACAGGTAATTCCATGTTAATTCCTATTCAATAAAATCTTTAACCGCGAAGGACGCAAAGGACGCGAAGGAAAAGCAAAGAACAT
>JANNPG010000523.1:0-43489 GCA_031399805.1 Betaproteobacteria bacterium
CCCTATCCGTGAGTGCCATGTTCTATATCGCCCGTGTTTTTATCGGCGTTAATCGGCGTTCATCTGCGGCTAAAAAGATTTTGGGTTTTCCCGACCGGGTTTGATGACCTCCGAATTCGAGCTGATCCGGCGTTATTTCACCCACCGCGCGCGGCACGCGGTGCTCGGTGTCGGCGACGATGCCGCGCTCGTCACGGTGCGCCGCGGCTGCGACCTCGTCGTGTCGGCCGATATGCTGGTGGCCGGCCGGCATTTTCTGCGCACGGCCGACCCGCGTGAGCTCGGCCACAAATCGCTTGCAGTCAATCTCTCGGATATGGCGGCGATGGGCGCAACCCCGCGCTGGGCGACGCTAGCACTCGCGTTGCCGGCGGCGGATGCGCGCTGGGTGAAGGCGTTTTCGCGCGGCTTCATGGCGCTCGCGCGGCGATTCGACGTCGATCTGATCGGCGGCGATACCACGCGCGGGCCACTGAACATCTGCGTGCAGATCATGGGTGAGGTAGCGCACGGCAAGGCGTTGCGGCGTGATCGCGCGCGCAGCGGCGACGACATCTGGGTGTCGGGCACGCTGGGTGACGCGGCACTCGCACTTGCAGCACTCAAGCGGCGGATCCGGCTTGCGCCGGCCGAGCTGGCGCGTTGCGCGTTGCGCTTGCACCGGCCGCAGCCGCGCGTCGCGCTGGGCCTCGCGTTGCGGGGGGTCGCGCACAGCGCGATCGATATCTCGGACGGTCTGCTGGCGGATCTCGGTCATATTCTCGAGCGTTCGGATGTCGCAGCCGAGATCGGGTTCGCGGCATTGCCGGCGTCGACCGTTTTGCAGCGCTATCTCGATCGCGTTGTCGCCTGCCGTGCGCTCCTCGCAGGCGGTGACGATTACGAACTGTGTTTTACCGCGCCGCGCGCGGCGCGCGAGCGTATCCTGCGCATCGGCCGCCGCCTCGGTGTACGCGTAACCCCCATCGGGCGCGTGCGCGCGCGTGAGCGCGGCGCGCCGCGGCTGATCGTGCGCGCGCCCGACGGTGCGGCGCTGCGCGTGGTGCGCGGAGGTTACGATCATTTTGCCTGACGGTGCGCCGCGGCCGACTTGGCGTTTTATGCTGCGTCATCCGGCGCACGTCATCGCGTTAGGCGCGGGCGCGGGATTGGTGCCGGTGGCGCCGGGGACCGCCGGCACGTTGCTGGCGTTTCCCATCTACTGGGCGCTCGCGTCCTGGTATACAGAGCCGACCGTGCTCGCGTTGATCGCGCTGGGATTTGTGCTCGGCGTGTGGGCATGCGGGACCACGGGGCGCGCGCTCGGCGTTGCCGATGATGGCGCCATGGTGTGGGACGAAATCGTGGCGTTTGCACTGGTGCTCGTCTTCGCGCCGGGCGGATGGGTGTGGCAGGCGGGCGCGTTCCTGCTGTTCCGGCTTTTTGATATCCTGAAGCCGCCGCCGATCCGCTATTTCGACCGCACGCTGAAAAGCGGCTTCGGCGTGATGTTCGACGATCTGCTGGCTGCGGGCTACACTTTGCTTTTCCTGGCTGTATTCAAGCTGATATTTGGATAAAGAATGACTGACAGCCCCGCTTATCAGCATAAGTCCGCGTCTGAGACCAGTCCTATGCCGCAATCGGGTACAGCACGTTGCTCAAGAAGGCAATGGACTCGATTGCCGCCACGTTCCGCAAACGCAGTGCCGCCGCCTAATTGCCAAGCCGCGGCCGCGTGCTGCCGGAACTCGCCAAGCAGGCGACCGCGACTTCCGACTTCGAGCTGGTGACCTGGCTTGTTGTCCACGCGCCGGATTGACCGCAACCCATATTTATGGGTATGATGGTTCATTTAGTTAACCTAGCCCGGTGATCCATGAAAACCACCCTGGAAATGCCTAATGAACTGTTTCGCCGCGCCAAGGCGACGGCGGCGCAGCGGGGGCAATCATTGAAGCAATTGGTTACTGTCGCGCTCGAGCGCGAACTAGCGGCGCCTGCGCCCGGGACCAAGACCTCCAAACGCAAGCGGGCCGAAGTCGAGGCATCCCTGCGCGAACTCGAAAGGATAACCAAAGCGATCAGCGCAGTCTGGCCCAAGGGCGTCAGCGCCGTCGAAGCGATTCGCGAGCAGCGGCGCGATCTGTGATCGTCGCCGATGCTTCATTCTGGGTAGCCGCCTTTCTCGCGCAGGACGCGCATCACGACCAGTCCGCACGGTTGTTGCGACGGATGGTCACCGATGACATCCCGGTAGCCTCGCCAACGCTTGCGTTGGTGGAAGTGGCGGGTGCCCTCGCGCGCCGGACCGGCAGCCAACCGCTCGCCGAGTCAGCGATTCGATACCTTCAGGGGCAGCCGTGGCTGACGCTGTTGCCGCTTTCCATTGCCTTTTCGGAGACCGCCGCCCGTGTCGCCCTCACGTGCTCCCTGCGCGGCGCCGATGCCGTCTATGTCGCGCTTGCGCGCCAGGAAAGCGCTCTTCTAATTACGCTTGACGATGAGATTCTGAAACGCGGTGTGCCGGCAATCTTGGCGATGACGCCGGGCGACTGGCTGCTTCAGAACCCCAGTGACCGCACATGAGTGACGCCGAATCGAAGCGCGCAATCGAGCAGGCGCTGCGGGCGTTCGCCGTTCACCCGCTCAAGGCCGCTGCGACCGGGTTGTTCAATGCCCTCGGCTACGCCAGCAAGAAAACCCTCGAAGAAATAGCTGAAACGCCGCAATCACGCTCGGCGAAAGAAAGTCATGTCTGACAAAAAACTGTATCAACTGGCGCAACAGGTCGGGGTGGCGCTCAAGGCGCGCGCACTGACGCTCGCGACCGCCGAATCCTGCACTGGCGGCTGGATCGGCGAAGCGGTGACCATGGTGCCCGGCAGTTCGGCGTGGTACGAGCGCGGGTTCATCACCTATACCAACGTGGCGAAACACGAAATGCTCGGCGTCGTGCTCGCCACGCTGGATGAATTCGGCGCGGTTTCGGAGCAGACCGTACGAGCGATGGCGGCCGGTGCGCTTGCCAACAGTCGCGCGCAGGTTGCGGTTGCGGTGAGCGGGGTCGCCGGTCCGTCGGGCGGCACGCCGGGTAAGCCGGTCGGCACGGTATGTCTTGCGTGGGCGCGCGGTGACGGCGAACCCATCGCGGAGACGCGGCATTTTGCGGGCGATCGCGAGGCGGTGCGCAAACAGTCGGTCGAGCGCGCTCTCGCCGGCGTGCTTGAACTAGTACTAAAGTCATAGCCGTCATCCGGCGCGTTTCCCACCGCGTTATTCGCCTCACAGGGAGCGAGAGGCAGGCGGCAACCGCCGCGTGCGCCTCGCTCACAGCGGGGAAGCTCCGGCGGGCATGCAGACAGCCTGAGAGCTTCCATCAGAGTGTGCGATAATTCGGGAGGCTCAAATGGGACAAATCATGGACGAAAACAAGGCAAAAGCACTCGCGGCAGCTCTGTCGCAAATCGAAAAGCAGTTCGGCAAAGGCTCCATCATGCGGCTGGGTGAGGCGGATGTCGCAAAGGACATTGAAGCGGTCTCGACCGGCTCGCTCGGGCTCGATATCGCGCTGGGCATCGGCGGTTTTCCGCGCGGCCGCGTGATCGAAATCTACGGCCCCGAATCTTCGGGAAAAACGACGCTGACGCTGTCGTTGATCGCGCAGATGCAGAAAGTGGGCGGCACCGCGGCGTTCATCGATGCCGAGCACGCGCTTGACCCGCAATACGCGCAGAAGCTCGGCGTCAACGTCCAGGACCTTTTGATTTCGCAGCCGGACAACGGCGAGCAGGCGCTCGAAATCGCCGACATGCTGGTGCGTTCGGCTTCGGTCGACGTGGTGGTGATCGACTCGGTGGCGGCGCTGACGCCGAAGGCCGAAATCGAGGGCGAAATGGGCGAGCCGCAGATGGGATTGCAGGCGCGCCTGATGTCGCAGGCGCTGCGCAAACTCACGGGCAACATCAAGCGCTCCAACACGATGGTGATATTCATCAACCAGATCCGCATGAAGATCGGCGTCATGTTCGGCAATCCCGAGACGACGACCGGCGGCAACGCGTTGAAGTTCTACGCCTCGGTGCGCATCGACATTCGCCGCACCGGCGCCATCAAGAAGGGTGACGAAGTCATCGGCTCGGAAACACGCGCCAAAGTGGTCAAGAACAAGGTCGCGCCGCCGTTCCGGGTGGCGGATTTCGATATTCTCTACGGCGAAGGCATTTCGCGCGAGGGCGAAATCATCGAACTGGGCGTGCTGCACAAGATCGTCGACAAATCGGGCGCGTGGTACACCTACGGCAAGGAGCGCATCGGCCAGGGCAAGGACAATACGCGCGATTACCTCAAAGAACATCCCGATATGGCGCAGGAAATCGAAGCGAAGATCCGCGCCGCGATAGGCGTCGGTGGCGGACCCAAGCTCGCCGAACCCGCGGTCGCGGCAAAGTAGACCCGCGCGCAGCCTGCGTTCGCGGGCGCTCGCACTGCTCGCGCGGCGCGAGTATTCGCGGCACGAGCTCGCGAAGAGGCTTGCCCCGTTCACCGAGAACCCCGCGGAAATACCCGAGCTGCTCGATGACTTCGAGCGCAGCGGGTGGCTGTCGGAGGCGCGCGTGGTCGAGCAGGTCGTTGCTTCGCGGCGCCGTCGGTTCGGCGCGAGCCGCATTTCGTTCGAACTGCGCGAGAAGGGCATATCGGAGTCGGCGATCGCCGGCGCGCAAGCGCAGCTGAAGGAAAGTGAGCTCGACGCCGCGCGCGCCGTGTGGCAACGTAAATTTGGCAAGCGGGCGGGCAGCGCCGCCGAACGCGCGCGCCAGATCAGGTTTTTGCAGGGCCGCGGGTTTGCGCTTGAAACGGCGCTGCGGATTATTAAACATGCGGGGGATGACGATTAATAGGCCATACGCTTATACGGCGGCCGCGGTGCTGGTGGCGGCAATTCGTGCGGGTTGCGATTATCTGCCGTTCGGCTATACGCCGATCAGGGAAATCAAGCGCCTGCGCGTAGCGCACACGGGATACGTATAGAGAAACCAGGGCCGAACCATGAATAGCAGCGAAATCCGCCAGCAGTTTCTCGATTACTTCAAAAGCAAGGGGCACGCCATCGTTGCCTCCAGCCCGCTCGTGCCGGGCAACGATCCGACGCTGCTCTTCACCAATTCCGGCATGGTCCAGTTCAAAGACGTTTTTCTCGGCCACGAGCAGCGCGCCTACAAACGCGCCACCACTTCGCAGCGCTGTGTGCGCGCCGGCGGCAAGCATAATGATCTGGAAAATGTCGGCTATACCGCGCGCCACCACACTTTTTTCGAGATGCTCGGCAATTTTTCGTTCGGCGATTACTTCAAGCACGATGCGATTCACTACGCGTGGGAATTGCTGACCGATGTCTACAAGCTGCCCAAGGACAAGTTGTGGGTTACGGTCTACGCGACCGACGACGAGGCCTACAACCTGTGGGCCAACGAGATCCGTGTCCCGCGCGACCGCATTACGCGCATCGGCGACAAGCCGGGCGGCGGCTCGGACAACTTCTGGCAGATGGGCGAAACCGGCCCCTGCGGTCCGTGCAGCGAAATTTTCTACGATCACGGCCCCGACGTCGCCGGCGGTCCGCCGGGCACGCCGGAGGCCGACGGCGACCGCTATATCGAAATCTGGAATCTCGTGTTCATGCAGTTCGATCGACAAAAAAACGGCGACGATTACGTATTGCATCCGCTGCCCAAACCGTCGGTCGATACCGGCATGGGCCTGGAGCGCATGGCCGCGGTGCTGCAAAACGTGCATTCGAACTACGAGATCGATCTGTTTCAGGATTTGATCAAGGCGGCGGCGCGCGAAACGCAGTGCAAAGACCGGCACAACAATTCGTTGAAGGTGATCGCCGATCATATCCGCGCATGCGCGTTCCTGATCGTCGACGGCGTGATTCCCGGCAATGAAGGCCGCGGCTACGTGCTGCGGCGCATCGTGCGCCGCGCGATCCGTCACGGCTACAAGCTAACGCAAAAGCAACCGTTCTTTTTCAAGCTCGTACCCGATCTCGTCAAGGCGATGGGCGCGGCGTACCCAGAACTGGCCGCCGCACGCGAGCGCGTCGCGCAGGTGCTGAAACAGGAAGAAGAGCGTTTCGCCGAGACTCTGGAAAACGGCATGGTGGTGCTTGAAAGTGCATTGCAGTCCGAAGACAAAATGCTCGACGGCGACACGGTGTTCCGGCTTTACGATACCTTCGGTTTCCCGCTCGATCTCACCGCCGACATCGCGCGCGAACGCAATATCACCGTCGATTTCGCCGGGTTCGAAGCCGCGATGGGCCAGCAGCGCGAACGCGCGCGCGCGGCGTCCAAGTTCGGCACCCAGAGCGCAGTCGAATACAGGGGACAGAAAACCGAATTCCACGGCTACGACACGCTGACGCTGGCCGGCAAGGTGATCGCGATCTACAAGGGCGGGAGTGCTGTGCCCGCGATTGAGGCCGGCGACAGTGCGGTGATCGTACTCGACAGAACGCCTTTCTATGCCGAATCCGGCGGGCAGGTTGGCGATCGGGGACAGTTCGTGTCGAGCCGCGGAACTTTTCACGTAGCCGACACGCAGAAAATTCAATCCGAGGTCTACGGCCACCATGGCGTGTTGCACACCGGCACGCTCGCCGTCGGCGACACGGTCGAAGCGAAAGTCGATACGGCGGCGCGGTCGCGCGCGGCGTACAATCATTCGGCGACGCATCTGATGCACGCGGCGCTGCGCAAGGTGCTCGGGCCGCATGTGCAGCAAAAAGGCTCGCTCGTGGACCCGGACCGCACACGCTTTGACTATTCGCACAACGAGCCCCTGACCGAGCAGCAGATTCGCGAGATCGAACAGCTCGTCAACCAGGAAATCCGCCGCAACGAGGTGGTCGAGGCGCGCATCATGAAATATGACGACGCGATCAAGACCGGCGCGATGGCGCTGTTCGGCGAAAAGTACGGCGATGAAGTTCGCGTGCTGAGCATGGGGGATTTTTCGACCGAGTTATGCGGCGGCACGCACGTCAGCCGCACCGGGGACATCGGGTTCTTCAAGGTGGTATCGGAGTCCGGCATTGCCGCCGGCGTGCGCCGCATCGAAGCCGTGACGGCCGAGGGCGCATTGTCGTGGGTGCAGCAGCAGGAAGCGTGCCTGCAGCAGGCAGCAGATGCATTGAAAGCGCCGGTGCAGGAGGTGACGCAGAAGATCGGCCAGATCGTCGAGAACGTGAAGAGCCTCGAGAAAGAACTCGCGCGCCTCAAATCCAAACTCGCGTCGTCGCAGGGCGACGACGTGGCCGCGCAGGCGGTGGAGATCAAAGGTGCGAAAGTGCTGGCGGCGGTGATAGACGGCGCCGACTCGAAAGCGCTGCGCGAAGCGATGGATAAACTCAAGGACAAGTTGAAGTCGTGCGCGGTGGTGCTGGCGGCGGTCGAGGGCGGCAAAGTCACGCTGATCGCCGGCGTCAGCGCGGACCTGACGGCGAAAGTCAAGGCCGGCGAACTCGTCAATTTCGTCGCGCAGCAAGTCGGCGGCAAGGGCGGCGGCCGGCAAGATATGGCTCAAGCGGGCGGGACTGATCCTTCGAAGTTGCCGCAGGCGCTCGCATCAGTCGGGGCGTGGGTGGCGGAGCGCCTGTAAGGGGTCGTGATCGGCTTAGCCGGAGTATGTTCGCTATCGACCCGTTGCAGACATAGCCAATGCTCCGCAGTGGTCATTCACTCAAGATTATTCGATCACCCGAGTCGCCTGCACCAGAATTGAGTTGGAAATCTCCAGGCCGAGCGCCTTGGCGGTTTTGCCATTGATGAAAAGCTCGAACTTCGTGGGTTGCTCGACTGGCAGATCGCCGGGCTTGGCGCCCTTTAGGATTTTGTCCACGTGGGTTGCGCTACGGCGGAATTGGTCACTGAGATTCGTTCCATAGCTGATCAGGCCGCCTGCCTCCACATGTTCCCGAATCCCCGCGACCGACGGCAGCCGATTTTTCGCTGCCAATTCCGCGATCTGATGCGCTTGCTGGTTAAATAACCCATCACGTCCCACGATCACGGCACCGGCGAGTTCTAACGATGTCACGGAAAACGCGCGCTCGATCTCCTGGGTAGTCTGCGCCTTTACAGGCACGATCTTGATGTTGACCTTGGGCGCCGCGGCCTGAATGTTCTTCAGAAGGGTCGCATGGCCCGAGTTGGACGGATTCACCAGGACAGCTACGCGAGACAGCGTCGGCACCATGCTGAGCAACATTTCCAAGTGCTTGGGACCGATGTCGCCAGCAAGGTTTGATAGCCCCGTAGTGTTGCCGCCGGGATGCGCGAGGCTTTTGACGAACCCGCTGGCGACCGGATCGGTGATGCCCACCATGACGATGGGGATCGTGGCGGTTGCTTTCTGCGCCGCGGCTGTTGCGGGCGTGCCTCCTGCTACGATGACGTCCACTTTGAGATTTGCCAACTCCGTCGCCAACCTCGGCAGGCGCTGGGATTCGCCGTCGGCGGAGCGCCATTCAATCAGCAGGTTCTTGCCCTCAACATAGCCGAGCTCGCGCATGCCTCCCCGGAACGGCCCGTATTGATAGTCGGATTCGAGAATAGCCACACGACGCAGTGCCAGGAACCCGACGCGCCAGATTTTGCCCTGTTGTTGCGCGAAGGAAGAGAACGGAACTGTGAGCCCGCCCGCACCAAGTGCGATGACCAGTTTGCGGCGATTGTTCATCTTCCCTTCCCTGACAATCTGCACGCCTATTATGCGCGCATATGCCAAGGGCAGGAGACGGGCGACATTTTAGTGGCAGGCAGTTGCAGGGCGTCGATCAAACGTCATTTTGAAAGAATAGCGACTGTATTATGGAAGGTCTGATTAAGTTCGTCACACCGGCGCAATCTGGTGTCCAGGTGATCGAATGCACTGGATTCCGGCGTGCGCCGGAATGACGAATTTAGACTTGTACAGGATTTCATTAGTTACGGCGTCAGCACCACAACCCCAACCGAAGCACCGATGTTGAGGCCCGAAACCACGCCGGAGGTCCTGAATCAGCGCCTTTAGAACGGCAGCCGGGCATCCGGTTTGGCGGCGAGTAGCACGCGCCTGAAATCCTGCTGGATCCGTTTCAGCGCCGCGTCATTATCGGCTTCGAAGCGCAGAACGAGCACGGGTGTCGTGTTCGACGCGCGCGCAAGGCCGAAGCCGTCGGCGTACTCGACGCGCAACCCGTCGATGGTGATCACTTCGCGCGGATTATCGAAGCGCGCGGTTTTTTGAAGCTCCTCGATTAATGCGTAGTTCTCGCCTTCGTGCAACGCGATATGCAATTCCGGCGTGCTGACCGCATCGGGCAGCGCGGCAAGCATTGCGTTCAAGTCATCCGCGCGGCTCAGGATTTCCAGCAGCCGCGCGCCGGCATATATACCGTCATCGAAGCCGTACCAGCGTTCCTTGAAGAAGATGTGTCCGCTCATCTCGCCGGCGAGCGGCGCGTCCATTTCCTTCATCTTGCGCTTGATGAAGGAGTGACCGGTTTTCCATAGCACCGGCTGGCCGCCGTGACGCGTGATCCAGCCAAAGAGATTGCGCGTCGATTTGACGTCGAATATCACCGGCGCGCCCGGCACGCGCGACAGCACGTCGGCGGCGAACAGCATGAGCTGGCGGTCCGGAAAGATGATGCCGCCCGCTTTGGTGACGACGCCGAGGCGGTCGCCGTCGCCGTCGAATGCGAGGCCGATCTCCGCGTCGGAATCGCGCAGCGCTGCGATCAGGTCGCACAGATTGTCCGGCACCGATGGATCGGGATGGTGGTTCGGAAAGTTACCGTCGACTTCGCAGAATAGTTCGGTGACTTCGCAGCCGAGCCGGCGGTAAAGCGCCGGCGCGGTGGCGCCAGCCACACCGTTGCCGCAATCGACGGCGATTTTCATCGGCCGCGCGAGCTTGATGTCGCCGCTGATTCGGTCGAGATACTGCGCCGCGATGCTTTCCTGGCGGTAGCTGCCGGCGCCGCGCGCGAACCTGCCGGCTTCGGCGCGTGCGCGAAGATCCTGGATCGCTTCGCCCGACAATGTTTCGCCGGCAAGCACGATCTTCAGCCCGTTGTAATCCGGCGGATTGTGCGATCCGGTAAGCATTACGCCGGACTGTGTATCGAAGTGGTGCGCGGCGAAGTACAGCATCGGTGTGGCGACCTGGCCGACATCGATGACGCCGACGCCGGCGGCGCGCAAACCGCGGGTGAGCGCCGCCGACAGATCCGGTCCCGACAGGCGCCCATCGCGGCCGATTGCGATGTCGTGCCCGTTGCGCTCGAGCAACTCGCTGCCGATGGCGCGGCCTATCGTTTCAACGATCGACGGCGTCAGTGTTTTGCCGACGATGCCGCGGATGTCGTAGGCCTTGAAGATTTCGGGGGGCAGGGTGGTCATGGGTCGTTGCGTGATTTCATCAGCGCGAAATTATCTCACGGCAAGGCGACGATTCCGCGGAAAAAATCCAATACGCGCTGCGGCAGCCAGTCGAGCCGGCCCGGAAAAGCGCCGGACACAAAACCGGCATGACCGCCGGTGGCGGGAAAGTCGGTGCACACCGCGTCCGATACTTCGTGCGCAAGCGGCAATGCGCGCGCGGGCAGGAACGGATCGTTGCGCGCATTGATCATGAGCGTGGGCGTGGCGATATGGCGCAGCCACGGCTTGGCGCTCGCGCGTGTCCAGTAATCGTCGGTGTCGCGAAAACCGTGCAGTGGAGCAGTTACTGCGTTGTCGAAATCACGCAGCGTGCGCGAGGCCAGCAGGCGCTCGCGGTTGCACAGGTCGGGATAAATCGCCAGCTTGGCGAGTGTCTTCTTGCGCATGGTGACGAGAAAATTGCGCGTGTAAATCATATTCAGGCCGCTGCCGAGGGCGTCGCCCGCCGCCATCAGGTCGATTGGTGCGGAGACGGCCGCCGCGCCTGCGACCACCTCGCACGCATCAGCGCGCTGCTCGCCGAGCCACTTTAAGAGCGCATTGCCGCCTAGCGAGACACCGACCGCGCATAAACCCGAAGCCGGGTTCTGTTGCTTCAACCGGCGCAAAATCCAGTCGATTTCAGCGCTGTCGCCCGAATGATAGGCGCGCGGCAGACGATTGAGTTCGCCGCCGCATCCGCGGAAGTGCACGACGACGCCCGGCCAGCCGCGGTCGCATGCGGCCGCCATCAGCGCCGCGGCGTAGTGGCTGCGGGACCCGCCCTCGAGTCCGTGAAAGAGCGCGACCAGCGGACGTGTACCGGCTGAATCCTGGGCCCCTCGCTGCGCTCTCCCCACTCCTGAATCCCGGGTTTGCATCCAGTCGAGATCGATGAAGTCACCATCGGGCGTCTCCCAGCGCTCGCGGCGGAACGCCATGCGCGCGGGACTTGCGATCAAGGGCGCGTACAGCGTTTGCAGATGGCCGCCCGGCAGCCACACCGGCGCACGATAGGATGACATGTGGATGGTGTGCGCCCGCTGAAGAACGCGCTAATGCCGGTGCGCGCCGCGCCGGCCAACGCGATGCGGATTCAGCACGGGAAAATTGCGGAAATAAAAAAGCGGACCCGGCAGGAGTCCGCTCCGTGTGCTAACTGAATGCAATGAACGAAAATATCAGTCGCGGTATGACGGATCGATTTTGTCGAGCTTGCGCAGCAGCGAAGGCCATTCGATTAATCCCCAGCGCCGGCGCACGCCCGGCTTGAAGCCGTCCTGGGTTTCTTTCACAACTTCCGCGGGCGGCAGGCGAATTTCCGTATTGCATGACAGCGTAGTGACCTGCAGCTGGCACGCGCGTTCGAGCCGGAACATGTTGTTGAAACATTCGGGAATGGACGGCCCGACGGTCAGCAGCCCGTGGTTGCGCAGGATCATGGTTTCGCGGTCGCCAAGATCCTTGACCAGGCGCTCGCGCTCGTCGAGATTTAACGCGGGGCCTTCGTAGTCGTGATAGGCGACGTCGCCAAAGCGCATTGCCGTCTGCGCGAGCGGCAGCAGTCCCGTTTTCATTGCCGACACCGCCATGCCGGCGAGCGTGTGGGTGTGGATCACGCAATCGACGTCGTGGCGCGCCGCGTGGACCGCGCTGTGGATCACGTAACCGGCTTTGTTGATGCCGAATTCCGTCGCGTTGAAGAGTATGTTGCCGTCGATGTCGATTTTGATCATGCTGGAGGCCGTCATTTCCTCATACAGCATGCCGTAGGCATTGATCAGAAACTGGTCATGCGTGCCGGGCACGCGCGCCGAGATGTGGTTGGCGATCATTTCGGTCATGCCGTACTCGTGCATGAGCCGGTAGCAGGCGGCGAGGTTGACGCGTGTTTCCCACTCCTCGGCGCTGACTTGCTCGCGCACCGACTGATTGGTTTTTTTGAGTTGCGTGACGGTCATGATGGGGGTCTCCTCCGGAACAAGTAGCGCAAGATTAACAGGCTTGCCGTGGCTTGCCTAGACGGAAAACCGGAACGTGGTGACGGCTCGCCATCCTAAATCCCGCAAGGCGCGTAAGCAATGGCGCGGTCGCCCAGTGCCGGGTATACGGTGGCGTTACGGTTTCACGACCGCGCCGGCGCCGTTGCCGGCCAGCCTGCCGAAGACCGATCCGGATACGAGGCCGCTGCCGCCCGCGTAGTTATGGTAGAACAGCCCGCCGACGAGTTCACCGGCTGCGAACAGGCCGGGGATCGGCTTGCCGGCGGTGTCTTCGACCTGGCCGTTGGCGGGATCGATCTTGACGCCGCCGAAGGTGAAGGTGACGCCGCAAGTGATTGCGTAGGCTTCGAACGGCGGCGTGTCGAGCACATTCGCCCAGTTGGTCTTGGGCACCGTCAGACCGAGCGTGCCGCGGCCGTCCTTGATGGCGGGGTTGAACGGGACGTCGGTTTGCACCGCCTTGTTGTACGCCTTCAGCGTTTCCAGACAGCGCCTGGCGTCCACGCCCTCGAGCTTGGTAACGAGTTCCTCCAGCGTGTTGGCGCTTACCTTGGTCATCTGCTTGATGCGGTATTCGTCGCGCAGTATGTGCAGTACTTTCTTGTCGAAAATCTGCCACGCGAACATGTTGGGCTGCTCCATGATCACCTTGCCGTACTTGGCGTAGGTGTAATTGCGAAAGTCGGCGCCCTCATCAACGAAGCGCTCGCCAGTGGCATTGATCATGATGCCCAGCGGGTAGCTGTGCTTCTGGAAGTTGTCGCCGACCGCGAGATCGCCGAACGGCGGCGCGTTCTGATCCCAGCCTACCGCGTGGCAGCCGGACCAGTGTCCGTGGGGTATTGCGCCCGCCGCGATGGCGGCGGTGATGCCCACACCGGTGTTGTAGCGCGTGCCGCGCACCTTGGCGAGATCCCAGTTGGGGCCGAGGTAACGCGCGCGCATCTCGGCATTCGATTCGAATCCGCCGCAGGCGAGAACCACCGCCTTGGCGCGGATGTCGACCGTGCGGCCCTGACTGCGGGCGCGCACGCCCTTGACGCCGCTGTCGTCGGTAATCAGGCCGATGGCCGGGGTCTGATAGTGAATCGGGATGCCTTCGCGCGCGCACGCCTTGTGCTCGAGTTCGATGAGGCCTGGCCCGCCGCCCCATGTCTCGACCGCAAGACCACCCCAGAACTTGAAGCGGCCGTCGACCTTGAACGCCTGGCGCCCGTAGGGCGGCTGAAACTTCACGCCCTTCTTGCGCATCCAGACCATGGTCTCGAAGCTTTTCTTGACCAGGATCTCGCACAGATCGGGGTCGGTGCGGAAATTGGTGATACGTCCCATGTCGTCGAAGTAATCGTCCTCGGTGTAGGTGCCGAAGTCCGAGTTTTTCTTCTCGTCGTCGGTCAGGTCGTAGAGTTGAACGAGGTCGTCAACGCCGTTGAAAACGATGCGCACGGCGCCTGCGGTGTAGCGGCTGTTGCCGCCGCAGTCATCAATCGGCGCGGCCTCGAGCATGATTACTTTCGCGCCGGATTCGCGCGCCGCCAGCGCCGCGCAACACGCGGCATTGCCGGCGCCGATCACGATAACGTCCGGATTTCCGAAATCAGTATTGCTCATCGCTTTCCTCGGTGTGATGTTCTATCGAGCTTTACGTAACTGCGTTACATCGCTCGACCCTCCCTTGCAGGGCGCGCATCGGCTTGCAAGCCGGTGCCGCTCGAACGGCACGGGCCATGGCCCGCGAATTCCCGTTCGCGCCCCCCAACCCCTCTCCCGGAGGGCGAGGGGAGCGTCGAGCAAAACCGAACCTGTCGCCCGGTTTCGTAATTTTCAATTGCAGGTCTTCAGCAACGAATAACGCGTGAATTGTTTATCGCCGCAACGCGGCGGCGGTACTCGAATAGGGTAATTGATGCGGGTTTGCAGTGGAATCGCACAATTATACCGCCAGCCGGGCCCTAATGCAGCGTCTTGGGCGTGCGTTTGCGTTCCGCTTCGGCCACGGCCGGTGCCGGGGACGCATGATGCACCACCATGCGCCAACCGTTTTGGGTGCGCATGTAAATGTTGGTCGCGATTACCGGCTGGCGCGCGCGCGCTTCGCCCGCAACCGAAATCTGCTCGTATACACTGTGCACAACCAGTGTCATCCCATTGACCGCGTGTTGCTGACGCAGCCTGAAACGCAGCGTCTGGCCGCTGGCGAATATCTGGCGCCACGCGTCGCGCACCTGTTCGGCGCCGGCCAGTCGCGGTCCGCCCGGATGCACGCAAACGATGTCGTCGTCATCCGCCCACACGCCCATCATCGCGTCAAGGTCGCCTTTCTCGAACGCTTCGTAAAAAGCCGCCTCGGCGTCCTGCGGCGTAGGGTATAGCGCGCGTTTCATGGCGGCCGCGTTTTAGCAAAATCGATGTGCTGCCAGACCTTATCGGGCGTAAGTTTGCGCATGCAGTCGAAATGACCGAGTGGACATTCGCGCTTGAAGCACGGACTGCACGCGAGGTCGAGCCTGACGATTTTTGCCTGCGGACTTGAAGGCGGGGTGAATGCCGGGCTGCTCGACCCGAACAGCGCGACGAGCGGTTTGTCGAGCGCCGCTGCAATATGCATCAGTCCCGAATCGTTGCTGACGACGAGTGCCGCGCACGACAGAATATCGATGGCTTCCGCGAGCGTGGTTTTGCCGCAGAGATTGATGCCGGCGCCCGCGCTCGATTGCGCGATCTCCTCGCCAATCGCGGCATCCCGCGTTGATCCGGCAAGCCATACCGCGTATCCGGCGTTAGCGAGTTTGCACGCGAGTTGCGCGAAATACTCCGCCGGCCAGCGCTTGGCGGGACCATATTCGGCACCGGGACATAGCACGGCGACTGCGCGGTCCGAGTGCAGGCCGAGGCGCGCGAGCGTGGCCGCGCGTTGTGTGGCATCGACGACCAGCGTCGCCGCGGCCAGCGGGCGCTCAAGTGCATGTCCCGCGGGTTCGGCAAGGGCGGCGAAGCGCTCGACCATCAGCGGCAACGCCCGTTTATCGAGATTGCGCGCATCATTGAGCAGGCCCCAGCGCGCCTCGCCGACGAAGCCGGTGCGCAGCGGAATACCCGCGAGAAACGGCACCAGCGCGGATTTGAATGAGTTGGGCAGTAGGATCGCCTGGACGTAGTCGCGCGCCGCGAGCTCGCGCGCAAGCCGGTAGCGGCGTTTGAGCGCGAGTTCGCCGTGACCGAACGGGCTCGTCAGAGTCGCATTGATTTCCGGCATGCGCGCGAACAGCGCGTGCGTCCACGCCGGCGCCAGGATGTCGAGCGTGAGATCCGGGTGACGTTCATGCAAGCGCCTGAACAGCGGTTGCGCGAGTACCGCATCGCCGACCCAGGCGGGGGCTATGACGAGTATCCCCGTCATAAGGATGAGGGCGGAAGGCGAAAGGCGGAAGGAGATAAACGGCGCGCGCTGCGCGCCCTTTCATCCTTCATCCTTCATCCTTCATCCTCAAGCCGGCTAATGGCCGGCGGTGGGGCCGCCACGGAGCGTATATTTCGTTCCGCAATACGGACACAGCGCGGAGCCGGTTTTCCCGATCGGCAGAAACACGCGCGGGTGCGCGTTCCACAACAGCATCGACGGCGTTGGGCAATGCAACGGCAGGTCTTGCGCCGTTACTTCGATTTGACGCTGCTTGTTTTCAGTCTGGGTCACGGTGCTTCACGCGGCGACAGGCGCGAGCCAATCGCGGTATTTGTCATTCTTGCCGTTAACGACGTCGAAAAAGGCTTTCTGCAGCCTGGCCGTAACCGGCCCGGTTTTGCCGGTGCCGATGGTGCGGCTGTCGACTTCGCGGATGGGGGTTACCTCGGCGGCGGTGCCGGTGAAGAAAGCTTCGTCGGCAATATACAGATCATCACGCGTGATGCGTCGGGCGGCGACCGTGTAGCCCATTTCTTCCGCGAGCGCGATGATCGACTGGCGGGTGATGCCGATCAACGCGCTGGTGAGTTCGGGCTCATAGATTTTGCCGCCTTTCACCATGAACAGGTTTTCGCCCGAGCCCTCGGCGACGAAACCGTCAACATCGAGCAGCAGCCCTTCATCGTAGCCGTGCTCGGTGGCTTCAAGGTTGGCGAGGATCGAATTCGCATAGGTGCCCGAATATTTCGCCCGGCACATCGACACGTTGACGTGATGCCGCGCGAAGGATGACGTCTTGACGCGGATACCTTTTTCAAGCGCTTCCGTGCCAAGGTAGGCGCCCCACGGCCATGCGGCGATCGCCACGTGCACCGTCGCGCCTTTCGGCGACACGCCCATTTTCTCGGAGCCGTAAAATGCGATAGGGCGGATGTAGCACGATTCGAGTTTGTTCGCGCGCACCACCTCTTTGTGTGCCGCCATGATGGTCTCCCGGTCGTACGGAATTTTCATCATGTAGATGTGCGCGGAGTTAAAGAGGCGCTCGGTATGCTCATTAAGACGGAAAATCGCTGTGCCACGCGCCGTATCGTAGGCGCGCAAGCCTTCGAATACCGCGAGTCCGTAATGCAGTGAATGGGTCAGGACATGGGTATTCGCGTCGCGCCAGGGCACGAGTCTTCCGTCATACCAGATATGCCCGTCACGATCAGCCATCGACATGGGTTAATTGCTCCGCCAAAAGAGCGGATTCTAGCGTATTTCTTCCTGCGCTGCCCCGTGCGGGAGGGGCGGATGCGCTTCGGTCCACGCGGAGCGGGGCGTATAAAACGCGGTTCGGCGCAGTGACTTTCCTTGACCGTAAATTTGATTGATGTGAATATCACGGGTATTGTCCAAATCACCGTGTGACAAAAGTCGCATTCCTGTAACCTGCTGGAATTGAACGATAAAGCGGAGTCAGTCGGTAATGCCCAATCCGATCAGCGGACTGCTTAACCGGTTAAGCAGCCGCATCATCACGCCCAGCGACACGGAAGAGCAGAAGCTGCAAAAGACGCTGCTGATCTTCGCCTGCGGACTGATGGGATTCGCGGCCATGCTGTGGCTTATGATCTACCACGCGATGGGGATCAAATATTCGGCCACCGTGCCGCTGGTTTATCTGACGGTGTCGGCGGCCACGCTGGGAATATATGTGTGGAACCTCAACTTCGATTTCTTCCGTTTCGCGCAGACCAGCCTGTACCTGTTCGTGCCATTTATCATGCAGTGGTCGATCGGCAGCTATGTGACTTCGTCCGGCGTCATGCTGTGGGCACTACTGGCCCCGGTAGGCGTGATGGTGTTTCAGGGACCCAGGGAGTCCGTGCCGTGGTTCTTCGCCTACCTCGTCCTGACCGCGGTGTCGGGTTTCTTCGACTACTACCTCGCCTACGGGACGGAGAGAACCACGGGGCTGCCGCTGCAGACCATCGCCGTGTTTTTCGCGCTCAATTTCGCCGCGATGTCGACCATCGTCTATCTGCTGGTGGTTTACTTCGTGCGCCAGAAGGATCGCTTGAAGCTCGCGCTCGATCAGCAACACAGCCTGTTGCAGCTTGAGCAGGAACGCTCGGAGCGCCTGCTGCTCAACGTGTTGCCGGGACACATCGCGGAGCGCCTGAAGCGCGATCCCAGCGTCATTGCCGACGGGCTGGCTGATTGTACCGTGATGTTCGCCGACCTGACCGACTTCACGCGTCTCTCGCGGGAACTGCCGCCGCGCGATATGGTGGCGCTGCTGAACGAAGTTTTTTCCTGGTTTGACGGACTCGCCGAGAAATACCACCTGGAAAAAATAAAGACCATCGGCGATGCCTACATGGTTGCCGGCGGCCTGCTCGATCACGACGCCAAGTATACGGATGCGATCATCAACATGGCGATTGACGTGCGCGACAGGATCGGCGAGCGCAAAACCCGCACCGGCGAGTCCCTCGGTATACACATCGGCATCGGCAGCGGCCCGGTCGTGGCCGGCGTGATCGGCGTCAAGAAATTCATCTACGACCTGTGGGGCAATACGGTCAATATCGCAAGCCGGCTGTCATCGGAGGCGACAACGGGCGGCATATTGGTTGACGCCACGACCTATCGCCGGTTACGCGGGCTCTATCAGTTCGAAGGCCCCGAATCGCTGAACGTCAAGGGCCAGCGCCAGCTCGCCTCCTACCGGCTGATAGCGAAATTGCCGCAATCCTCCGTGACCCGCGTGGAAGTCGCGTAACGACGGTCAATTCCGCGGGGGCGCCGCCTCCAGCACGCCGGCCCACAATTTTTTGACGGCAGCGATTTCCTGCGCAAGCGTGCCGGCCTCGACGCGCGCGTATTTGTCGCCCTGCAGGCGCAGGGCATGCTGCAGCTGGCGCAAGCGCCGGTAGGCATCGTGCACCGCAAGGGCTGCGCTTTGCGCGATCAACCCGAGGTGTGCCGCGAGCTTGAGCAGGGCGAGGTTGCCGATGTTGCCGACGAGTTGCGGATACTGGTGGGAGTATCCCAGCACCAGGTATTGCACGATGAATTCAACGTCTATCAGTCCGCCGCGGTCATGCTTGATGTCGAATTCGCCGCTGGCATTGGGGTGCGCCGCCAGCATCTTCTCGCGCATGGCGACGACCTCGTCGCGCAACGCCGCCAGCGCGCGCGGGTTACGCAGCACCTCGCTGCGAATTTTTTCGAAGCTTAAGGCAATGCCGGCGTCGCCGGCGACGCAACGCGCGCGCGTCAGCGCCTGGTGCTCCCATACCCAGGCGTGCGCGCGCTGATAATCCGCAAATCCGTCGAGGGAGCTGACCAGCAGTCCGCTGGCGCCGTCCGGGCGCAGACGCAAGTCGGTTTCGTACAGCACCCCTGCCGCCGTCGTGCTCGTCATCCACTGATTAATGCGCTGGGCGAGGCGCGCATAATTTTCGGCCGCTTCGGGCGCTGCGTCATGGTAGACGAAAATCAGGTCCAGATCGGACGCGTAGCCGAGTTCTTTGCCGCCGAGTTTGCCGTACGCAATGATGGCGAAGCGCGGCTCGTCGCAATGGCGGGTGCGCACTGCGTGCCAGGTAACGCGCAGTACTTCCGACAGGATCAGATCGGCGAGATCGGAGAGGTGATCGGACAGTTTTTCCAGCGGCAGTTCGCCGGCGAGATCCTGCGCGAGCAAATGCAGGGTCTGGGCGTGCTTGAAGTGGCGTAACACGTCCATCTGGCGCTCGCTGTCCGCCACCGCCTCATCGAGCCGGTTGCGCAGCAGCGCCTTCAATTGCGCCCACACCGGCGGCGCGTGGAGCGTGCGCGCGTCCAGCAACTCGTCGAGCAGTATCGGGTAGCGTGCCAGATACTCCGCGGCCCACGGGCTGGCGCTGGCAAGTCGTGCGCCGCGTTCTATGGTTTGCGGATACTGCAAGAGGAGCGCGAGGTACGCTTCGCGCCGGCTGATGCTTTCAAGCAACGTCAGCATGCGTTCGAGCGTCGCATTCGGATTCGGCAGTTTGGCCGCGCTGTCGATGACCAGTGGCACCAAATGTTCCATGCGTGCGTGGCTGGCCTGCGGCATCTGGCGCACGCGGCTGCTATTGCGCAACGCAAGGATCCGCTCGAGCGCGCGCTGCGGATCCGTGTAGCCCAGTTTGCGCAGCAATTCGAGCGGCGCGTCGAGTCCGTCACCGTGCCACAGCCCGGCGAGCGGATGGGCATGGTTTTCCGCTGTGGTGAAGATGCTCTCGAAGTGGCGCGTCACGTGCCCGCGATGAAGATCGAGTCGTGCGCGCAGCGCGCCGTAGGCGGGATAGCCCATCGCCGCTGCGATCAGCGCCTGGTCTGCCTCCGCGGCCGGCAAAGTCTGCGTTTGTTTGTCGTCGAGGTACTGCAGTCGATGCTCGAGATTGCGCAGGAACACGTAGGCGTCCGTGAGTTCCTGCACCGCGGCCGCCGGCAGGAGCTTGCGCGCGGCGAGCACGGGCAGCACGGCGAGCGTGGGAGGCTGGCGCAACTGGGGATCATGCCCGCCGCGAACGAGCTGAAACAATTGCGCGATGAATTCAATTTCGCGGATGCCGCCAGGCCCGAGTTTGATGTTGTCCAGAATGTCGCGGCGCTCGACCTCGCGCCGCACTTCGCGATGCAGCCCGCGCATGGATTCGAACGCGCTGTAGTCGAGATGGCGGCGAAACACGAACGGCCGTACCAAGTCGGCGAGTTCCTGCGCGCGGTCGCCGCACACCACGCGCGCCTTGATCCATGCATAGCGTTCCCATTCGCGGCCTTGCGTGATGAAATAGTTCTCGAGCATGCCGAAGCTCACCGCAAGGGGCCCGTCGCTGCCCAGCGGCCGCAGCCGCATATCGACGCGGAATACGAAGCCGTCTGCCGTCAATTCGTTGAGCAGAGCGATCAGCCGGCGCGCGAAGCGTATGAAATATTCATGATTGCTCAGCACGCGCGGGCCGCGGGTTTCGCCGTCTTCGGGATAGACGAAGACGAGATCGATGTCGGAGGATACGTTGAGTTCAGTCCCGCCAAGCTTGCCCATGCCGACGACATGCAATCGTTGCACGAGGCCGCCGTTTGCCGAGGTCGGCTCGCCGTATTCCAGCGCAAACTGGCGCTCGAGATGGGCGGTTGCGGTTGCAATGGCGATATCGGCGAGCGCTGTCACTGTGGCGATGACTTCGTCGAGCGTCGCGAGCCGGCCGAGGTCGCGCGCGATGACGCGCAGCATTACGCGTTTGCGCAGGTCGCGCAGGGCACGCATCAGCGCGGCGTCGTCGCGGCTGTCCGCGGCGGCGAGCTGCGCGCGCATCTCGTCGGCGCCGAACGGCGAGGAAAGGCTCGTTGCGGGCAGCAGGTCCGGTTCCACATCGAGCAAGCGCCGCGCGTAGCGCGACAACTGCGCCGCCTGCCGGATTAGCGTGTCCGCGTTCGCCGCCGCGCGGGCGTTAGGTACACTCATGTCGTTCGGGTTACAATTGATTTAGAAATCATTATGTTGCTAAGAGTCTGTCTCATCAATATCCGCGTGGGCGACGGAGGTCATTTTCGCCCAGTTCTAGGAGAACGACTGCAGCAATATGTCAATATTGCAAAGGAGGCCGACACCGAAATGGGCGAAAATGGCCCCGTCCCGAAGGGTTGTCGCCAGGAAAGCCGGCGCACCGCAGCGTGGAGCAGGGATCGGCGCAACGCGGAGCAGGGGCCCCGCGTGCGGGGATGCGACGGTGGAGCCGATCATGGGCGCGTACACGCCGATCCCTTTGCGCGTCTGCGGGGTCAGATCCCAGAGGGGACCCTCTTCCGCCCTCCGACGCGCCCCGCCGGCGGGGATGCGACCGCGCAGGTGCGTGTGAATCGCGTGCATCGGTGCGCCCATTGTCGCGCTGCGGGGTCGCATCCAAGCATAATGCGCTTGGAACCTGCTCCGCCCTCCACGCGACGCAGCGTTGCTCGTCTTGGCAATAGAGTGACTATTGCCTTCACCGGGCGCCTTGCACTCGACTTTTCTGGCGACAACGCATCACGTGGATATTGATGAGACAGGCTCTGAATTCTATGACTTTTCACTCCAATCGTGCCCGCCATTTCCATTTTTAAGTGGCTGCATGTCAGCACACTCCGGGTTTACCGTGCGATAACCTGGGCAGTGCTGGCGTGCGCATTCGTGTTCGCGCTCGCCATCGTCGGGGTCCGGTTCTGGCTGCTGCCGAATATGGAGAGCTACCGCGAGCCGATCGAGCGCGAACTGAGCGAGGCGATCAAACAGCGCATTACGATCGGCAAGCTCGACGGGCGCTGGAGCGGGCTTAACCTTCAGTTGACGCTGGGAGACGTCGTCGTTTTCGACCGCGCCGACCAGCCGGCGCTCAAACTTGCGCGCGTCGACAGCACGCTGTCGTGGTGGTCGCTCATACTTTGGGAGCCGCGTTTCGATTCGATAGAGATTGAACGGCCGGATCTCAACATCAAGCGCAATACGCGCGGCATTGTGTCAGTCGCCGGTATCGAATTGAGCGATAGTGCCGATGGCGGCGGCCTGTCTGACTGGTTGTTGCGGCAGGAAGTGATCGGCATTCGTGGCGCCGCGATTACCTGGCACGACGAGATGCGCGGCGCACCGAAGCTGGCGCTGCAGGACGTTGATTTTCGCCTTGAGAACGACGGCCGGCAGCACCGCTTCGGTCTGCGCGCAGTGCCCCCAGCGTCGCTCGCCACCCCGCTCGACGTGCGCGGTGAATTTACCGGCCGGACGGTGACCGATCTCACGCAATGGAACGGTCAGCTGTTCGCGCAACTCGAATACACGAATATCGCCGCGTGGCGCACATGGGTACCGTTCCCGGTTTATTTTCCGCACGGCGCGGGGGCCGTGCGCATGTGGGTCGGCCTGAAAAAAGGCGAGCTTGCCGACATCAAGGCCGACGTGCAGTTGTCGCAGGTCAAGACGCGCCTCGGCAAGGAGCTGCCTGAGCTCGATCTCGAAGCGCTCAAGGGACGCGTGGGATGGAAGCTGCTCAACGATGGATTCGAAGTGTCGACCACCAGGCTCAGCATGTCGACGCGCAGCTATACGCTGCAGCCGACTGATTTTTTCCTGCGCTATCATCACGCCAGCAATGGGCGACCGCCGCGCGGGGAAATGCAGGCCACGGCGCTTGATATCGAGCCGCTCGTGGCGCTCGCCGATCATCTGCCGTTCGAACCGGAACTGCGCAAGGAACTCGAGAGCTACGCGCCGCGCGGCAGCTTATATGACGTGGCGGTGAAGTGGGCCGGGACGTGGCCGCGGCCGCAGCAATACGGCGTCAAGGCGAGATTCGTCAATCTCGGGTTGAATCCGGTGGGCCGGTTGCCGGGGTTTGGCGGCGTCAGCGGCAGTGTCGACGGCAGCGAGCGCGGCGGCACGCTCTTTCTCAATACGCAGAATGCGGCAGTCGAACTGCCGCTTGTTTTTCGTGAGAAGCTCGTGTTCGACACGCTCACCGCACAGGCCGGCTGGCAGCGCAACGGCGAACAATACGATATCCGGCTCAAAGATATTTCGTTTTCCAACCGGGATCTCGCGGGCAGTGTATCGGGGGCCTATCAAACTGCCGCCGACGGTCAAGGCGTGATCGATCTGACAGGCAATGCGACGCGCGCCGATGCGCGCAGTGTCGGGCGCTATATTCCGTTACGCATCGGCGAGCGCGGCCGGCAGTGGATGGAAAATGCGTTTCTGGGCGGCACCTCGAACGATGTGAAACTCCGGTTGAAGGGCAAATTGAATGGCTTTCCGTTCCCCGAGGGCAAAGGCGGCTTGTTCCAGGTGACCGCGCGCGTAACCGATGGTGTGCTCGATTACGCCAACGGCTGGCCGAAAATCGACAATATCGACGGCGATCTTACTTTTCGCGGCCGGCGCATGGATGTGCTCGTGCGCGACGCGTCGATTCTGGGCGTGAAGCTCGCGCGCGTGCGCGCGGAAATTCCGGACGTCGTCATCGCGGACCGCATGCTGACGGTAAGCGGAGAGGCCGAGGGTCCGACCGGCGAGTTTCTGAGCTTCATCGGCCGCAGTCCGCTGCTCGAAACGACTGACCATTTTACCGACAGCGTGCGCGCGGAAGGCCGCGGCAAGCTGGCGTTGAAGCTCGGCATTCCGATCAGCAATATCAAGGAGACCAGGGTCGCGGGAGCTTACCAGTTCCTCGACAACAGGATCGAGAGCGACGAGGTGTTTTTTCCGTTCGAGCAGGTCAACGCACGCATGGAGTTCACCGAATCGAGCGTTCGGGTGCCGGCGGCGACCATGACGATACTGGGCGGACCGGCAACGCTCTCCGGCGGCACCCAGCGCGAGGGTGGCGTGCGTATGAACCTCGCCGGGCGCGTCAATATGGACAATTTTCGCCGCTCGACCAGTTCCCCGTTGGCACAGGGATTACGCGGATCGACGGACTGGAAAACCACGGTGAATTTGCACAAACGTCTTGCCGACGTTGTGTTTGAATCGGCGATGCAGGGTATGGTTTCGGATCTGCCGGCGCCGCTCGCCAAGAGCGCGGCCGACAGCCTGCCGCTTAAAATTGAGCGGCAAGTCACAAGTGCACAGCAGGACCGTATCATCTTGACGCTCGGTAATGTGGTGTCCGCGCAACTGCTACGGCGGATGGACGGCAGGCTGTCCGTTATCGAGCGCGGTACCATCAATCTCGGCGGCAACGCAGCGGAGCCAGAGCGCAAAGGGATTTGGATCAGCGGCGGGTTGAAGAGCCTCGATCTTGATCAGTGGCTGGCATTACTTAAAGCCGGTATCGGTGACGGCGGGCGGACACAGCTTGCGGGACTGGACGTAAAATTCGGCGCCCTGGACGCGTTCGGCCGCCGCTTCAACGACCTTGCGATCAGCGGCAGCGCGCAGGCGGGCGTGTGGCAAACCACGCTGATCGGTCGCGAACTCGTCGGCGAGGTGACGTGGCGGTCGCAAGGCAAGGGTAAAGTCACCGCGCGCATGAAAAACCTGGTCATTCCGGCGGCAACGCCGGATCGTGCGCCGGTTGCGGCGGACAAAGGCAAAGAGCAGCCGCTCGAGTTGCCGGCACTCGATATTTATGCCGATAACTTTCAACTCCGGCAATTGAGCCTCGGCAAGCTCGAAGTCACCGCGGTTCCCGACGGGCGCGACTGGAAACTCGAACGACTGCATATTACCAATCCGGACGCGACACTGACTGTGGAAGGCGTGTGGCAAGGCTGGCTGACGCAGCCGCGCACGATGGTTAATGTCCGCCTCGACGTCAACGATATCGGCAAGCTGCTGGTGAGGCTCGGCCAGCCCGAGGGCGTCAAACGCGGCACGGCCAAGCTCGAAGGACCGCTGTCATGGGCCGGCAATCCGAGCGAGCTTGATTATGCGACACTGTCAGGCAATTTTGTCCTCGAAGCGAACAAGGGACAGTTCGTCAAGCTCGACCCCGGCATCGGCAAGCTGTTGGGCGTGTTAAGCCTGCAGTCGTTGCCGCGGCGGCTCTCGCTCGATTTTCGCGACATTTTCAGCGACGGGCTGGCCTTCGATGAAATCGTCAGCACGGTCAAGGTCAACCGCGGCATCGCCAACACCGAAAATTTCCGTATCCAGGGGCCGGCCGTGCGCATCCAGATGAGCGGGGATGTCGATCTGGCGCGGGAAACACAAAAATTGCGCGTCAAGGTATATCCCAGCATGAGCGACAGCCTGTCGGTGGCCGGTGCGCTGATCGGCGGTCCCATCGCGGGCATTGCCACGTTTCTCGCGCAAAAGCTGCTCAAGGACCCGATCGACAAGTTCGCCGCCTATGAATACGACGTCACCGGAACCTGGGCTGACCCGCAGGTGTCGAAAGTCGAGTCTGCGCAGTCGAAAGAGGACTACATTCCGGCAGGCACGGGGAGATCGGATTGACTCGCGTGTTAGCATTGGCGCTGTTGTGCGCGGCGGCGCGCGCATCGCGCTGATCAATGACGTAAGACCGAACGAACCGTTGAAACTAGAAATCGTGAAATGAGCCCCAAATTCGCATCGTCATTCGGCCGCACGCGGCCGCACGCCGGCCGGTCTGGCAAGGCCGAATCGCCGGCGGTCGTGCGCATCGCCGCCGTGCAACTTGCTTCCGGTCCCAGCGTGGCGGCCAATTTGAACGAGGCGCGCCGGTTGATCGGCATGGCGGTCGCGCAGGGCGCCAAGCTGGTTGCGTTGCCCGAGTATTTCGCTATCATGGGCATGCAGGATCACGACAAAGTCAGGGTGCGCGAAGCCGAAGGCAAGGGTCCGATCCAGGCCTTTCTCGCGGAGACCGCAAAGAAGCACCGGATCTGGCTGGTGGGCGGCTCGGTTCCACTGGTGTCTGACCACGAAAACAAAGTGCGCAACAGTTGCCTCGTGTATGACGACAAGGGCAAACTCGTCGCGCGCTACGACAAGATCCATTTGTTTGGTTTCGAGATGGGCAAGGAACAATATTCGGAGGAGCGCACCATCGAGCCGGGGCGCGACGTCAAGGTCATCGACTCGCCGTTCGGCCGCCTCGGCCTGTCGATCTGTTACGATCTGCGCTTTCCGGAACTGTACCGCGCCATGAAAGATGTCGATATCATTCTCGTGCCATCGGCGTTTACCGAGACAACCGGCAAGGCGCATTGGGAAACACTCATCCGCGCGCGTGCGATCGAAAATCTCGCCTACGTGCTGGCGCCCGCGCAGGGCGGTTACCATCTTAACGGTCGCGAGACGCATGGCGACAGCATGATCGTCGACCCGTGGGGCGTGGTGCTCGACCGCCTGCCGCGCGGTTCCGGCGTGGTGGTGGCGGGCATCAACCCGGAATACTTGCAGCGCCTGCGCAAGAGCCTGCCCGCGCTCGATCATCGTACCCTGCATCGCGTGTAGAAATTTCTGCGCCGGCGCCGGGACGCCGCCGCATCACCCCGAACCCCTAATCCTTGTTGTTGCCACCGGACCCTTGATGACAAACCAGACAGATATCCGCAGTGCCGGGCCCGCAGCCGCGTTCGCTACCGCGCAGGCGACGCTGCTCGCGCCCTATGCGCTTGACCACCACGCACTTGAACAGGTATTCGGGCAGATTCTCGCGCACAAGATCGATTACGCCGATCTTTATTTTCAATACAGCCGCAGCGAAGGCTGGAGCCTCGAAGAGGGCATCGTCAAGTCCGGGAGTTTCAACATCGACCAGGGCGTCGGCGTGCGCACGGTGTCGGGCGAGAAGACGGCATTTGCGTATTCGGATGACATCAGTCTCACTGCGTTGACTGCAGCCGCGCAGGCGACGCGCGCGATTGCCCGGCAGGGCACGGGCGGCAAGACGCAGGTCGCCAGACGCGGCGAGGGGCGCAACCTTTACATACCGCATGATCCGCTCGCGAGCCTTGCGGATGCGGCCAAGGTCGCGCTGCTCGAGAGGATCGAGCGCTACGCGCGCAGCCTCGACGCGCGCGTGACCCAGGTCATGGCTCATCTCGGCGGCGAATACGAAGTCGTGCTGGTCACGCGCAGCGACGGCGTGACGGCGGCCGACGTGCGGCCGTTGGTGCGCATATCGGTGCAGGTGATCGTCGAGCAGGATGGACGCCGCGAGCAGGGCAGCGCCGGCGGTGGCGGGCGCAGCGATTACGCCTATTTCACGGACGCGATCGTGCAGGACTACGCGCAAAAAGCGGTCGCGCAGGCGCTCACCAACCTTGACGCGCGCCCGGCGCCGGCCGGCACCATGACCGTCGTGCTGGGCCCCGGCTGGCCCGGCATCCTCCTGCACGAAGCGATCGGCCACGGCCTGGAGGGGGACTTCAACCGCAAGGGCAGTTCGGCCTTCAGCGGCCGCATCGGCGAGCGCGTTGCGGCGCCCGGCGTGACGGTGGTTGACGATGGAACGATTGCGCACCGTCGCGGCTCGCTCAATATCGATGACGAGGGCAACACGACCCAGCGTAATGTGTTGATCGAAGACGGCGTGTTGAAGGGCTATATGCAGGACAGCCTGAATGCCAGGCTGATGGGTGTGGCGGCGACCGGCAACGGGCGGCGCGAATCTTTCGCCCACATCCCGATGCCGCGCATGACCAACACCTACATGCTGAACGGCGACAGGGATGCGCAGGAGATTATCCAGTCCGTCAAGCACGGATTGTATGCGGTGAATTTCGGTGGCGGCCAGGTCGACATCACGAGCGGAAAATTCGTGTTCTCGGCGTCCGAGGCGTACATGATCGAAGACGGCAAGGTCACTTATCCGGTCAAGGGCGCGACGTTGATCGGCAACGGCCCCGACGTACTGACGCGCGTGGCCATGATCGGCAACGACATGGCGCTCGACAGCGGTGTCGGCACCTGCGGCAAGGAAGGGCAGAGCGTGCCGGTCGGCGTCGGCCAGCCGACGTTGCGTATCGACGGCCTGACTGTCGGCGGAACTGCGTAAGAATATATTGAAAACGCCGATAGACGCCGATGAAAGCCGATAAGATCACAGAAAAAGCCTTAGCCACAGATGGCATGGCTAACACGAAGACACGAAGACAACACGAAGACTCCTAACTATTGTCTCTATTGCCCCAATGTTTTTTGCGGCAAGGGAAACGTAGTTTTCTATCCGCGTTCATCGGCGTTTATCGGCGGTTAACTGATAGCCCTTTTTGTTTGGCACGCAAATGCGCAAACTGGCCGACATCGAGCGCGATCGGGCGCAGCAACACGACGGCGACGACGAAGATCAATCGACGCTGCCGCCCGGCGCCAAGAATTACATCACGCCGCAGGGCTATGCGCGGCTCAAGAGCGAACTGCAACTGCTGCTCGACAAGGAACGGCCCGCGCTCGTTAAAGTCATCGCGTGGGCGGCTTCCAACGGCGACCGTTCGGAAAACGCCGATTACATCTACGGCAAGCGCCGCCTGCGCGAAATCGACCGCCGCATCCGGTTCCTCAACAAGCGTCTCGAAATCGCCGAAGTCATAGATCCCGCACGACCCGGCGTCGAGCAGGTGTTCTTCGGCGCGACCGTCACTTACCGCGACGGCAAGGCAGTTGAGCGCACGATTAGCATCGTCGGTCAGGATGAGGTCGATCCTGCGCGCGGGCGTATCAGCTGGATTTCGCCGGTGGCGCGCGCGCTGACCAAGGCGCGCGCGGGCGACAGCGTGACGCTCAGAACGCCGGCCGGCGTCGAGGAGCTCGAAATTATCGCGATTCGCTATACCGTGTTGCCGGCCTGACCATGCTGGCGAAGCTGGTCAGGAATTTGTTTCGACCGCGCGGGCGGCGGCCGATTGGCGCGGGCGGATCGAATGGCAGTCCGCTCGCAAAGACGCCGGAATTGAAGGACGATAATGGCGGCGCGAAAACCGGCGGCACCTGCGCGGAGCTCCTGCAGCATGCGGCATCGATGGCGACGGCGGGCCAGCTCAACGCCGCGCTCGCCAGTTACCGCGCATGCCTGCTGGCTTATCCGCAATCCCTCGATGCGTGTCTCGGCGCGGCGGGCGTGCTGGTCGATTTATGCTCGATGGATGAAGCGGTCGTCGTCTACGCGCGTGCGTTGCAACTCGCGCCGGCCTCCGGTGCGATTTTTTCGGCACTGCTTTTCCACCGGCATTATCTGTCGCCCGTCGACGCGCGGCGGATGTTCGACGCGCACCGGCGTTTCGGCGCGATGATGCGGCAGGTGCTACCGCCGGCGCGCGAGGTTTTCGCGCAGACGCCGGAGCCTCAACGCCGGCTGCGCATCGGCTACGTGTCGCCCAACTTCTCGCGGCATTCGGTCGGTTATTTCATCGAGCCGGTCATCCGCTGTCACGAGCGTCAACAGTATGAGGTTTTTTGTTACTACTCACATCACTTGTCGGATGACACCACGCAGCGCATACGCGGGCTGGCGGATCGCTGGCGTGATGTGGCCGGCGTCGACGATGCGGCGGTCGAGCGCATGATACGTGAGGACAAAATTGATATTTTGATCGATCTGGCGGGACATTCGAAAGGCAATCAGCTCGGCGTGTTTGCGCGCCGCCCCGCGCCGGTGCAGATGACCTGGCTCGGGTATCCGGACACCACCGGGCTCGCCGCCATCGATTACCGCATCACCGATACCACGTCCGACCCCGCGCCCGCTGCCGAAGAGCGGCATACCGAGCGTCTGCTTCGCATCGACGATTGCTTTCTGTGTTACCAGCCGCCGCGGGACGCACCGCCGGTCGCGGCGCGCGAGCCCGGGTCGGCCGTGGTATTTTCATCGTTCAACAGTGTTGCCAAGCTTAATGACGAAATCCTCCGGACGTGGGCAAATATTCTCGCCGCGGTAGCGGGATCACGCCTCGCGTTGAAGGCGTCATCGCTCAATTTTCCGGATACCGTCGACCGGCTGGTGGATAGCTGCGAGCGCGCTGGTATCGACCCGGCGCGCATCGAATTGCAGGGGTGGGTTGCAGACCGCCGGCAGCATCTCGCACACTACGGTCGGATCGACATCGCGCTCGACACCTTCCCGTACAACGGGACGACGACAACCTGCGAGGCGCTGTGGATGGGCGTGCCCGTGATCACGCTGGCCGGGGAAGTCCATATGTCGCGCGTTGGCGCAACGATCTTGCATTGCGCGGGACTCGATGCACTGGTGGCGCACGATGCAGCGGACTACGTGAAACTTGCCACCGCGCTTGCCAATGATCCGGATCGGCGCAATTCGCTGCGCGCGGGGTTGCGCACGCGGCTGCTCGCGTCGCCGCTGCTCGATCACGCGGGCTTTACCCGCAAGCTCGAAGCGCATTGCCGGCGGGCCTGGGTAGCGTGGTGCGCCGGCCCGCGTGGCGCATGACCGCGCCCCGGTATTTGCCTGGCGGCAGCCGTCAGGCGGGCGGGGGCTTGCGTGCGGCTACGTTCAGGCTGATCGGCCGGTCCCTGAACACCAGATTGCTGGTGTCGTCGAACAGGCCGAATTTGTCCTTGCGCGCGATGTCGACGAACCCGGCATCGCGCAGATAGTCGCGCAGAAATTCTTCGTTCAGTCCGGCGTAATGAAAGTCCGCCTTGTCGAACTGGCCGCCGAACATCATGCGCATGACGTGAAATCGTTCCGCAAAATCGAGCGTGGGATCGGTGAACAATTCGCACAACGCGGCGAGGTCGGGAACGCTGATGCGCAGAGTGCCGCCAGGCGCCAATACGCGGTGGAACTCGCGCAGGGCCAGCGGCAGTTCTTTCACATAACCGAGGTGCTCGAGTACGTGCGACGCGTAGATTTCGAGAATACTGTCGTCGTCGAATGCGGACAAGTCGCCGCAGTGGCCGACGTAATCAACGTGCGGTCCGCGCTGGACGTCAAGGATTTTCCAGTCGGCATGCGGGACTTGCCCGCCGATATGCAGCCTGAGCGGGGAGGCGTGCTGTTTAATGCGCGGGCGGACGAGGTTTTTGATCAGTGACAGCAGCATGCGGGCGCCTGTTGGCGGAACACCGGAAAACGGATTTCAGAAGCCGCCGCCAGCTTAGCAGATAATGCCGCGCGCAAAGGAAAGCCGCCAACGGCGCGACGGGCGGGCCCCGCGGATCAACTGCCTTTGCCCGTTACGTCATCGAGAAAGGGCTGGCAGGTTCTACCTTGCGGTGCCGCGCGCAGTCGATACACGCGATTGGCGTTCAGTGTCGCGTGAACGACGCTCTCGTTTGAAAACACACGGTAGTCGATGTAGAGGCCGCAGGAAATCGTCAGTTCGTATTCTCCGGGCGGCACGCGCGCGATGTTCTCGCCGGACGAAATTTTCTGCGTGTTGGCCCTCGACACGAAAAGGCTGCTGACGCGGGTGCCTTTCTCCGGCGTGAGAGCGGCGCGCGCATTTTCGGCGGCGGTGTTGCCCCAGCCGATGATTACCGCGCGGCCCGGTTCGGGTGCGGTGGTTACGGCGTCCGGATCGGTCGCAACCGTCGTGCACCCGGCAAGCGCGGCGAGCGCCGCCGCGCGCACCAGACGATGGCCGGTGCTTAACATGCGTTGCCGGAGCGAGGGCGGTACGTGGCGCGACGGAGAAATTACTTTTTTGTTCACAATCGTGGCGAATCGGCGAGTTGAGGCAGACCAGATTACACCATCGTTGTGCGCGTGCTGTCATCCCTTGGCGCAAGCAGCGCCCGCACGCTGCCCGCATTAATTTGTGGCAGGCGGTCTTGAGCTATAATGTTCTGATTTTGTTGGATTTGAGTGGATATCATGCAGAAAACCGACGACTTACGGATCAGGGAGATCAGGGAACTGGTGCCGCCCGCGCACGTGCTGCGCGAGTTCACGCTTTCCGAGAAGGCCGCGCAGGTCACGTTCGACGCGCGCCAGGCCATACACCGGATTTTGCACGGTGCCGACGACCGTCTGTTGGTGATCGCGGGGCCATGCTCGATCCACGACGTGAAAGCGGCGAAGGAATATGCCGCCCGGTTAAAGGAGGTCAAGGACAAGCTCGCCGATGACCTGTTGATCGTAATGCGCGTGTATTTCGAAAAGCCGCGCACGACCGTCGGCTGGAAAGGACTCATTAACGATCCCAAACTCGACGGCAGCTTCAGCATTAACGAAGGCATCCGTATCGCCCGCGGACTGCTGCTCGAAATCAACGACCTCGGCGTGCCAGCGGGTTGCGAATTTCTCGACATGATCACACCGCAATATATCGCCGACCTCGTGTCGTGGGGCGCGATCGGCGCGCGTACGACCGAGAGCCAGATTCACCGCGAACTTGCGTCGGGCCTGTCGTGCCCGGTCGGCTTCAAGAACGGCACGGATGGCAACATTAAAATCGCGGTCGACGCCATACGCGCCGCGCAGTCGCCGCATCATTTCCTGTCGGTGACCAAGGCCGGCCACTCGGCGATAGTCTCGACCGCGGGCAACGAGGACTGCCACATAATTCTGCGCGGCGGCAAGGCGCCGAACTACGATGCGGGCAGCGTGGATGCCGCGGCGAAAGGGCTGGCGGAGGCGGGGCTCGCGCAGCGCTTGATGATCGACTTCAGCCACGCGAATTCGAGCAAGAATCCCCAGAAGCAGGTTGATGTCGGCGAGGACGTAGCGCGCCAACTCGGCGGCGGCGACGACCGCATTTTCGGTATCATGGTCGAAAGCCATCTCAAGGCTGGCCGCCAGGACCTGGTACCGGGCAAGCCGCTCGTTTACGGGCAGAGCATCACCGACGGCTGCATTGGCTGGGAGGACGGCCGCAAACTTCTGGACACGCTTGCGGAAGGCGTGCGCAAGCGTCGCGTCAAGTTGCTGGAAACTGAACAATAGTCGCGGCGTACCGGCGCGCCGCACGCGGTAAACGACGGAGCAACCATGGCAGAGGATGCGAACATCGATTCCGGTCGAAAGTTGCTAGCGGGGCTTGAGGACCTCGGCGCCGGCACCGCGTTTGCGGACCAGATCTTCAGCCTGGTCGGCCGCTCGCAGTTTTTTGCTGAATTCAATCGCGACGATGTCGATTTGCTGGCCGGCTATATGCGCATCTATCATGCGCCGCCCGAGCAGACCATCATCCGCGAAGGCGACATCGGCGACTACATGCTGTTGATCATCCGCGGCGAAGTCGATATCTACAAGACAAATCTGATGGGCGAACAGCAACTCATGACTTCGGTCACACCCGGCATGACCCTCGGCGAGATGTCGATGATCGACGGCGAGCCGCGTTTTGCCACCTGCATTGCCCTCAAGGAAACCACGTTCGCCGTGCTCACGCGCGACACCATGGTCAAGATCATTCTCGAGAAGCCCAGTCTCGGCGCCAAGATCCTGATCAAACTCGTCACCATGCTGTCGCAGCGGCTGCGCCACACCAGCGCGACTCTGCTGCAGTATATGGGCAATCACTAGTTCTCTCCCCCGGCGCAGTCGGAAAATGGCATGGTGAGTTCGCAGCGCTTGTGGGTTCCCGTATTGTTTTTCGTCGCATTGCTCGTGGCTGGTCCCGGCGCGATTAGCGCGGCGCACTCAGCCGCGGTCAGTGTGATTGACGACCGGGGTGCCCGCGTGGATCTGCCGGTTGCCGCGCGGCGGATTGTGGCCCTGGCGCCTTCGATCACTGAACTCGTTTTTGCGGCAGGCGCCGGCGAACAATTGATCGGCGTCCCGCGTTTCAGCGATTATCCCGCCGCGGCGAAAGCGATCCCGCAAATCGGCGACGCGTCGCGTATCGATCTGGAACGCGTCCTGAGCCTCAAGCCTGATCTTGTCATTGGCTGGCAGACCGGCAACCACGCCGCCGATATCGAGCGACTCGAACAGCTTGGCTTCACGGTCTACGTCGCGGAGCCTGCCACGCTGGCGGCGATTCCCCGCTTGCTGCGCGCGTTTGGAGCCATGGCGAATACAACTGCGGTCGCGGAGCGTGCGGCGGCAGATTTCGCGGCGGGGATTGCCGCGTTGCGCGAGCGTTACGCGGCGCAGGGCAACGTGCGCGTGTTCTACGAAATCTGGCACCAGCCGCTGATGACGGTCAATGGGCGGCACCTGATTAACGACGTGATCCGGCTGTGCGGCGGCAGCAACGTGTTCGCGAATGTGCCCAGTCTAGCCCCGCTGGTATCGCTCGAAAGCGTGATCGCGGCGCAGCCGGAGGTCGTGCTCGGCGGCAGTTCGGCGACAACGCCGGAAGAGTTCGCCGCGCAATGGAGTACCTACGCGGATTTCTCAGGACTGCGGCAGGTGCGGGCGATGTACATAGACCCCGATCACATTCAACGCCAGACGCCGCGCATCCTGCAGGGTGCGCAGACCGTGTGCGAGCATCTTGACAAGGTGCGCTCGACGCGGCGTGCGCATCAGGTCAGGCAGGTCCGCTGAGTGCCGCCGGTTGCATGCTGAGTCCCGGTTTCCGCCGCGCAGAGCAATCGCCGGCAGCCACTATCAACCGCGGTTCTTGCCCTGCTGCCAGTAGTTATCGTCGCCGCCCGCATGCCGGTTGAGAATCCGCGCAAGCACGAACAGCAGGTCGGAGAGGCGATTGAGGTACTGCAGCATGGGCGGTGCAACGGGTTCGGCACGGTTAAGCGCGACAAGGGTGCGCTCGGCGCGCCGGCAGACCGTGCGCGCGACGTGGGCGACGCTGGCCGCGCGCGAGCCGGCGGGAAGTATGAAGTCCTTGAGCGCGGGAAGTTTTGCGTTGAACGCGTCGAGTGCCTGCTCTAGCCGCTTGCTGTGCGCTTCGTTCACAATGGCGTGGCCCGGCACGCTCAATTCGCCGCCGAGGTCGAATAAGTCGTGCTGTACGCCGTCGAGGCAATCGCGAACGGCGGCGGGCAGGTCCTCGGCGAGCAGCATGCCGATTACGCTGTTCAACTCATCGACGGTGCCGATGGCCTCGATGCGCGGCGCGTCCTTTGCCACGCGCGAGCCGTCGGCAAGTCCGGTGGTGCCGGCGTCGCCGGTGCGCGTGTAAATTTTGGTCAGACGGTTGGCCATGGGTCGCACAGCGTAAGGTAATTAAGCAACGCTTGCAATAAGCGTTGCCCGTGTTAACGACAACGCGCTCAGGCGTTCAGGCGCCGCAGCGGGCAAGCGGCGGGATCGAAGCCGGGATCGTCGATACGCCCGAACAATGCATCGATGGCGTTGTCCTCGGTGCGGAACATGTTGTCCTCGCCGATGTAGTCGTAAAGGCCGGTGTTGCGCATCACCTGCAGCGCCTGCTGCTTGAGTCCGCTGAAGACTACGCTGACGCCGTTGGCGCGCAGCCGCTCAACCAGATGGCGGAGCATTGCTTCGCCTGATGCGTCGATCTGATTGATGCCGTCGCCGATGATCAGCAGATGTCGCGCGCGCGGATGCGCGGCGACGGCGGCGAGCAGCGCATCCTCGAAGTAGGGCACGTTGGCGAAATAAAGCTGGCCGTCGAAGCGCAACGCGATGATGTGCTCGGACAGCGGCAGGCCGTGCAGCTCGGCGTCGCGCAGCGTGCCGTCGGCGTGGCGGCTCAGGATCGCCACGCGCGGCGTCATGGTGCGATAGAGATAGAGCACGATCGCCAGCCCGGCACCGGCGAGGATGCCGGCATCGAGGTGCGGCGCGAAGCCGAGCGTGGCGATGAATGTCGCGACTGCGGCGATCCCGTCGTGACGATGCGCCTGCCACGCGTGATGGATCGCTTCAAGGTTGATGAGGTTAATCACCGCCATCAGTATGATGGCCGCGAGCACCGCCTGTGGCAGATGATAGAGCAGCGGTGTCAGGAACATGAGTGTCACCAGCACCAGCAGCCAGGCGAATACCGACGACATACCGCTCGTTGCACCGGCGCTCAAATTGACCGCCGAGCGCGAGAACGAGCCGCTGACCGGAAACGACTGGGTGAAGCTGCCGGCGATGTTGGCAAGCCCCTGGCCGATCAGTTCCTGGTTGGGGTCGATGCGCTGCTTGGTCCGCGTTGCCATGGCCTTTGCCATCGACACGGCTTCCATGAATCCGACCAGCGTGATCACGAATGCGGTCGACAGCAGCGTGACGATCATGTCCCAGCTGAGCTGCGGCAGCCTGAATGACGGCAGCCCCGGCGGGATGCTGCCGACCACCTGCCCGCCGCCGGCGAGACGTAGTTCGCCGTCGACGATGCGCTGAATCCGCCAGCGGTGGCTGTCGCTGACGGCGCCCTGCGGCGCGCCGCCGGCGCGGTAAAGCCGGGTTGTCCCATCGGCAACGGCGGCGCGCTCGAACGCAAATTTACGCAGTGCGCGGTTGCGGATCCGGTTCTCGCGCTCGATGTCACGCACTTCCAGGCGCAGCACGTCGATTTCGTAGGTCAGCGCCAGCGCGCTGCGGGCTTCCTGTCGCTGTTTCTTCTCAATCGCTTTGAGTTGCCCGGACTTGTCGCCGATCTGGGACTTGAGCAGTGCTTGCCGCGCTTCGGCGGCGACCGTTTGCGTGGCGAGCGTGCGTATCTCGACATCGTCGATGGCGTCGACCGCGGCGCTGCCGATGCGCTCGAACCCGATCGCCCAGCTGATGATCGTGGTCACTACGACCGCGACCAGCACGCCCGGCCACTTCGGACTTAGTTTTTTCATTGCGAGCATGACCGCGAGCGCGGCAAGCGCCATCATTAGTGTCGGCAGGTGGGTGTCGCCGGCCTGCTGCATAACGCCCCAGATGTCGCCGATGAAGCTGTCGCTGCGCGATGACGCCACGCCGAGTATGCCGCTCAACTGCGACAGCGCGATGATGATCGCCGCGGCGTTGGTGAAGCCGACGATGACCGGATGCGACAGGAAGCTCACGATTGCGCCGAGCTTGAAGACACCCATTGCGAGTTCGAAAATCCCGACCATCAGCGTGAGCAGCACCGCCAGCACGATGTATTGCTCCGCGGACGGCGCCGCGAATTGGGCCAGCGTCGCGCCGGTCAGCAGCGACACCATGGCGACCGGGCCGGTCGCGAGCTGGCGTGACGAGCCCCACAGCGCGCCGATGAGCACCGGCATAAATGCGGCGTAAAGGCCGTAATAAGCGGGCATGCCCGCGAGCTGGGCATACGCCATGGATTGCGGAATCAGGATCAGCCCGACGCTGATGCCGGCGAAGAGATCGCTGCGCAGCGCGTCGCGGGAAAGCGGAAACCAGCCGATGAATGGAAAGAATTGGCGCACGTGGAATAGGAATAGGGTTTGCGGTTGCCGATTGAGCGATTCTAGCGTGCGGACGGTGCGCGCGGCTCGCCGTTCGGCAACGCGATGTGGCATTGCTTGAAGATGCGCGCGTGGCAGGCGCGGCAGAGTTCCGGATCGAGCCGCGGATAGATCGTTTCAAGCGGATGCGTTTTCACCGCAAACAGATTCTGCTCGCCAATCCCGGCGAGATATCCACCGCGTTGCAGCAACGCACGCACCGCGTCTTTGACACGATAAAAGTAAAGCCCGCCGCCCAGCGCGCGCCGCCGCCGCGCCTCCTGGGCCAGCATCTCCGCTCCCGCCATATCGACGAAATTGATGCCGCTCGCGACGATCAGCACGTGCTTCTGCTGCGGATTGTACTCGTCGATTTCCTGCAGGTGCCGCTGCACGTGGTCGACGGCGCCGAAGAAGAGCGAGCCGTTGATGCGCACCATCTTCAGTTGCGGGCAGTCGGGAAGCCCGCTGTCAGCGGTGTAGTGGTAGCTGTCGGGGGCCGGGTCAGGCTTGACGTCCAGCACCAGCGGCTGTGAGGTGCGCGACAGGTAAATCAGCAGCGACAGGATGACGCCGGCATAGATCGCGAATTCGAGTTCGGCAAACAATGCGGCGCAGAAGGTCAGCAGCAGCACGGCAGTTTCGCGGCGGCTCGTGCGCAGGATGTTGCGGATGTGATGGATGTCGATCAGGCCCCACGCGACGATGAACAGGACCGCTGCCATCACCGCGTGCGGCAGGTGGGCGGCCAGCGGCGCAACCAGCGCGATTATCGGCACCAGCAGCACGGCCGCCGCTACGGCGGACAGCGGTGTTTTCGCGCCCGCCTCGTAATTGACGCCGCTGCGGTTGAACGAGCCGCTGCTCGCATAAGACGAGAAAAAACTGCCGACGATATTGGACAGGCCCTGTCCGATGAACTCCTGACTGCCGTCTATGCGCTGACCGCTCTTGACTGCAATGGCGCGCGCAATCGACACCGCCTCGGTCAGCCCCAGGATTGTTATCGCAAGCGCGATCGGCAGCGTCTTGCGGATCGCGTCGAACGATAAATCGGGCGCCGACAGCAGCGGCAGCGCCTGCGGCAGCGCGCCGAGCGTGGTGATGCCGGTCATCGCCGCGCCGAAATGGGCGTTGAGCACGGCGGCAAACGCGCTGCCTGCCAGCATCGCGACGATCATGTAGGGAAATCCGGGCCAATAGCGACGCACTGCCATGGCGCTCAACAGGGTCACCGCGCTGACCGCGGTGACGTACAGGCTGATATCGTCGACATGCACGATGAACTGGTGCAGGGTCTCGGCGAACGATGCGCCGCGCGCGATGGGCACGCCGAAGAAGTTCCTGATCTGCGCGGCAAAAATCAGCATCGCGGCGCCCGCGGTAAACCCGATCACGACTGTGTGCGAGATGAAGTTGACGAGCGCGCCCATGCGCGCAAGCCCCATTGCGAGCTGCAGCACACCGGTCAGCAGCGTCAGCGTCAGCACCAGTTTGATGTAGACGGCGCTGCCCGGTTCGGCCAGCGCGCTCATGCTCGCGAACACCACGATCGAAATCGCGTTGGTCGGCCCGGAGATCAGGTGCCATGACGAGCCGAACAGCGCCGCGATCACCGCCGGCACCATCGCCGCGTAAAGCCCGTACTGCGGCGGCATGCCGGCCAGCATGGCAAACGCCACGCCCTGCGGCAGCACTACGATAGCGCCGATCAGGCCGGCGATAAGATCGGCGCGCAGCGTGTCGCGGGTCACGCGCCGGCGCCAGCGCAAAAAGGGCAGGTAGCGGTCGAATTGCGCGGCGGCGCGCGAGCCGGATAGGGAGTGCACGAATTGCTTATTGGAGGGCGAGATCCGATTATCTGGCAACGCCGGTGCCGGCGCAACGAGGCGGCGCGCCAGCGGAACGTTTTCGGTATAATCAACGTGTTTTTTTTGCGACTTCAGGGAAGATTAAACCAATGAAAGTGCACAGCGTGATCGCAGCGGTGGCGGCTGGGGTCTTGCTCGCGGCGTCTGCCGCGGCGTTGGCCGATGGCGATGCTGCCGCCGGCAAGCAAAAGACGGCAACGTGCCAGGGCTGCCACGGCATCCCGGGCTACAAGACGGCGTTTCCGGCGGTATACAAAGTGCCCAAGCTTGGCGGCCAGCATGCCGGTTATATGGTCAAGGCGCTGCAGGGCTACAAATCCGGCGAGCGCAGCCATCCGACGATGCGTGCGATTGCGGCGGGGCTCAGCGACAAGGACATGGCCGATCTCGCGGCGTACTACGCTGCCGACAACACCCAGACAGCCGGTAAATAAAAGATGACGACCCTGATGAAATCTCTGATTATCGCGGCGGCACTGGCGGTGGGTACGCTTGCGCATGCCGCCGACCTGGCCGCCGGCCGGGAAAAAGCGAAAGTGTGCGCGGCGTGCCACGGTGAGAACGGCGTCAGTCAGGTGCCCGACTTTCCGAAGCTCGCGGGCCAGTACAACGACTATCTGGTGCGTACGTTGAACGACTATAAATCGGGGGTGCGCAAGAACCCGATCATGGCGGGACAGGTCGCCAACCTGAAGAAAGAAGATATCGCCGATCTGGCGGCGTTTTTCTCGAGCCAGCAGGCGCTCGTCACGAAATACTGAACTGCACGGACGTAACGCGACCACAGGCCGGACTGCATGGTTGTCCGGCCTTTTTTCTTCCGGTGCCGCTATTTCCAGGTCTCGAATAAGAACAGGCGCGCCTGGTCGCGGGACGGGCTCAACATTGAATGGTGAGGCGTGAGGGGTGAGGGGTGAGGGGTGAGGAGTGAGGCGTAAAAGCGACGCCACCTCGCGCGCGATCCGGTCCACGCGCGAGCCATCCGAACCGCTTTGTTGTTCAACCCAACGTCCATCTGTAAAGGTTGCGCCTCACGCCTCACGCCTTACACCTCACGCTTCACCTTGTGTTTGTACTCGCACAGATCATTGATCAAACATGCCGGGCAGTCCGGCTTGCGCGCCATGCAGACATAACGCCCGTGCAGGATCAGCCAGTGGTGCGCGTGCAGTTTGAATTCGTCGGGCACAAATTTAAGCAGCTTCTGTTCGACGGTGACGACATTCTTGCCCGGCGCGATACCGGTGCGGTTGGCGACGCGAAAGATATGCGTGTCGACTGCGATGGTGGGCTGCCCGAATGCAACGTTGAGTATTACGTTGGCGGTTTTGCGCCCCACACCCGGCAACTCCTCGAGCGCCTCGCGCGTATGCGGAACCTCGCCGTCGTGGCGCTCGATCAGCAGTTTGCAGGTCGCCAGAATGTTTTTTGCCTTGGTGCGATAGAGTCCGATGCGCTTGATGTATTTTTCCAGACCGGCAGTGCCGAGTTCGAGCAGCGTCGCCGGCGTGTTGGCCGCGCCGTACAGTTCGCGCGTCGCCAGATTGACGCTCTTGTCGGTGGCCTGCGCCGACAGCACGACGGCGACCAGCAACTCGAAAGGGGAGCGGTAGACGAGCTCGCTGCGCGGTTCCGCCGCGGCGGCGCGCAGGCGCCTGAAAATTTCGACACGTTTGGACGGATTCATGCGTTTTGGCAGTGATAGGCGAGGCGCCAAGAGTGCCTGACATTATGCAACGCACACGTGTTTCATTGTGTTAGGCACTCTAAGGGTAGTCGGGTGCCGCGCGGTTGACAACTGCAGCCCGCGCACGACGCGAAGTTGGCGTGCACCGCTCAAGGTGGGCGGCAGCGCGGGCGGGACCGGACTCCGGCGGTCGCCGCGTAGTGCGAAGTCCATCGCGACCGCGGTGATGAAAGGCCGGGGAGCAAGGTCTGATTCTCCCCGCTTATGCGCCAGTGAGGGTGCCAACAATTTCACAGACAATAAGCCAATTGCCGATTTGCGCTTAGGCAGATGGCAAATTAGTCAGCACTATGACACGGTTTGAAACGTATGGCATGCTAGTTGCAGAACGCATGGCAGAGGCGACCGGTTGATGCGCGGTTTGCCAACGAAAGCACGAACATGGGAAACAGGGCGCGCGCAAAATCCGAAGTCGGTTCGTTTTTCGTGAACCAGCACCGCGGGCGGTGGCTCGCGGCCGCTCTGATCTTGCTGCTGCTGGTCGCCGCCGTCGATTACGCGACCGGCTACAAGCTGCGCCTGATTATTCTGTATCTCGTGCCGGTGCTGATTTTTACGTGGGCCATGGGCCGGCTGGCCGGTATTTTGCTGTCGATCGTGGCGTGCACCTTGTGGGCCTATGTTGATGCAGTCGACGGCCGCTACGTCGACCATCCATCGCTGCTCTACTGGGATTGGGGCACGCTGCTGTTCGGATTCGCAGTCATGGTGCTTGGCGTGACCCAACTGCGCAAGGCGCTCGAGGATGCCCACTTCCAGTCACGCAAGGACTCTCTTACGGGGCTGGTCAACAAAGGCGGGTTCTATCAGGTCGTCGGTTCGGAAATCGAGATGTGCCGGCGCTACAAGCGCACGCTGTCGATCGCGTATATCGACTGCGATAACTTCAAGATGGTCAATGACAAGTTCGGCCACCACGTCGGCGACGAATTGCTGCGCGTGATCTCGAAGACCATGCTGCGCAAGCTGCGCTCTTCCGACCTGCCAGGAAGGCTCGGCGGCGACGAATTCGCAGTCATGTTGCCGGAGACCAATGCTGAAGCGTGTCGCATGGTCGTCGAGATGCTGCAGCAGCGGTTGTTGCACGAGATGAAGGAGCATAACTGGCCCGTTACCTTCAGCATCGGCATCGCGACTTTCTTGAGCATGCCGAACTCGATCGAGGAGATGATCCACCAGGCCGATAAACTGATGTATGCGGTAAAGCACACCAGCAAAGGCGCGATCAAGCAGGAAGTCTTCCACGCCTGATCTGCGACGAGTGACGCGGCTGCGCGTGCTATTTTTCTGATCGGCCGCGCGGCGCCAGTCGCTGCCGTGCCCGCTCTATCGCGCGCTCGACGATCCGCTGATTTACGCGGGTGTCGGTGGCGCGCCCGGCCACGCGCCCGGCGCGTTGATCGCGTTCGCGGCGTGCCGTGCGCCGTTCAAATCGCACGCGTGCCCGTGCCGCCGCCATGCGCCGCTCTGTGCGCCCGGGTTGCGCGCCGGTTGCAAGCATCGTGATGCAATCGACCGGGCACGGCGGTATGCACAACTCGCAGCCGGTGCAATCGCGCGCGACCACTGTGTGCATCAACCCGGCTGCGCCGACAATCGCATCGACCGGGCACGCCTCGATGCACAAGGTGCAGCCGATGCACAGCGTCTCGTCGATGACCGCCGTTGCCGGCGGCTTGGTGACGCCGAAACGCGTATCAACCGGCCGCCAGGCGACGCCGAGCAGCGCGGCCAATTCGCGCGCGCCGTCATCGCCGCCGGGCGGACACTGATTGATGCCGGCGCATCCCGCGGCAATTGCTTCGGCATACGGGCGGCAGCCCGCATATCCGCACAGCCGGCATTGCGTCTGCGGCAGCAGCGCGTCGATCCATTCGACCAGTTTTGTCGCGACGCGTGTCAAGCCAGCGCCTCGGTCGCCGGCACATAGGGCCGCTTGACATCGATTGCCAGATCGCGATGCGTCACCTGTCCGGCATGTAGCTGGAGGCCGCAGCGCAGTCCCTCGTCGGCGGCAATTGCCGCGCGCAACCCTTGGGCCGCGAGCGCGAGTGCATACGGCAGCGTGGCTTGCGTGAGGGCCAGAGTCGCGGTGCGCGCGACTGCCGAGGGCATGTTGGGAACGCAGTAATGAATGACACCTGCTTCGACGTAAATGGGGTCCGCGTGAGAAGTGGGGCGCGCAGTCTCGGTGATGCCGCCCTGATCGATACCGACATCGACAATGACAGAACCCGGCCGCATCGCTGCCACATCGTCGCAGTGGATGAGTTTGGGCGACAGTTTGCCCGGCTGCAGCACGGCGCCGACGATCAGGTCG
>JANNPG010000526.1:0-3140 GCA_031399805.1 Betaproteobacteria bacterium
GACTGCGCGAGCTGCTTCAGGTCGGCCATGCCGAGTTCGACGAAGGGTTGCAAGGTCGGCGCGGCGCTCTTCGCGCCTGCGGCCGGCGCCTTCATCGCGCTGATGCGCTCGCGGTAGGTGCCGGCGCGTTCGAGCAGGCGCAGGCGCGTTGCGCCACGTGTCACGCGACCGGCAAGGGCGGTGCGCCCAAGATTGGCGATCGCGATGCATGGATTCCGCGTTTGAAAGACGGACTGGAGGCGACGGTTCGTTCCGCCATCAACGGGCACGGCGGCATGCCAGCGCGCGGCGGCATGCCGAATCTGACTGATGCCGAGATGAAGGAAGCCATCACGTATATGATCAACAAAGGACACGTGCCGGAGAAACGCAAGTAGACGCCGCCGGCTGTTGCAGTTTGCTCCCCGCACGAATGGTGCGCGTTGCTGCAAGGTCGTGCCGCTCGTCAAAGCCAGCAGTGGGCGGGTGCGACCTTTTAAGCGCTTCGCTATACCGCTATCACGACCTTCTGATACAGCCCGCCGAAGAACGTTTCCTTCCTGAGTTGCGCGGGCAGTATGGTCTTTGGTAGCCATTCGCTGACGTGGTGGCGCCACAGATCAATCGCGAACGGTTCGAGTATCCGCAGTACCGGTTGAAACACGTAGCGCAGTGGATGGAGCAGATGCGGGCCATGGTAGTCTACGAGCACGACCTTGCCGCCCGGTTTGGTCACCCTGATTGCCTCGCGCAAAGTTTCCCGGCGCGCTTCTGCGGGCTGCTCATGCAGCAAGAAAAAGACTATCACCTGGTCGTAGCTGGCGTCGGCAAAGCCGAGTGCCGTCGAATCGCGCTGATAAATGGTGACCGGAACCTCGGCTGGAAGCTTGCGCTTCAAATTCGTGAGCTGAATCGGCAGCACGTCGACAATATCGAGCGCACCGCCCGGCGCTATGCGATTCGCAAGATGCGCAGAAAAGTCCCCGTAAACGCAGGCTACCTGGAGGGTGCGCCCGGTTATTTCCCGGCCGAGCTCAGCCAGCGCGGCATCGCGCAGTCGCGAAAAATTTCCCCATAGAATGAGGTTGACGAGCCACTGCCGTTCGAAAATATTGACGGCCTTCGGGTGAATATAGGCCCACCAGTATGTGTCACTCAGATAAGCGGGAACGGCCGCTGTCGGTTCGCCGTCGTGATGCTTGCGATGCATATTTCTCCTTGGTGGGCTGGTTGCTTCATTTTCACCCGGTGCCGGCGACGCGCCGGTCGCAATCCTCTATCCGCCCGTCGCGTACCGTATCCGCCGCGCGCCGCGCAGCGGAGGATATCTCATCAGCCGATGACGGTTACGTCTGCGTGGTGGCGCTGCGCGACCGCCTGAGGAATACGCGAGAACCACATCTGGTAAATTGATATCACCCACATGATCGCGAAGGACAGTCCCATCATGCCGCCGGCTCCCATTGTTACCCAGGCGAACGGGTGATAAACCTTGACCAGGTACCATGAGATCACGTCGATGAACAAGCACACGAAAGGCGCGCCCATGATCACGGATTTCAGCCATATCGGCCGCACATAAGCGTGACTGAAAATGAGGCCGACGATGAAGAAAATGAACGTAATCCCGAACAGATGGATGTGCGAAACGCGAACCAGCGTGAAGATATCGGTTCCAGTGTCCTTCTCGGTCACCTTCTTGATATTGTCGTAGCCGTTGAAATTTGACAGGCGCGGATTGCTGCCGTCGTGGCACGACATGCATCGTTTGTCGAGCACCGTCTTGATGGTGGTGTCGTACATCGCACGGTCGGCGCCGTTCCTCACCCAGCCGATCAAGGTTTTCGCCTCATCCACGGGCAGCATGGTTGACATCGATCCGCGCAGTGCGGATTCCACCTTGGAATCCTTGCTGCTGCCGGCGTAGGTTGTGACGATGTCTTCGTACGACAAATTCATCACGTTTCCGTCGCGGCCTGAATTCGAGTGAAACAGGTAGATGAGGGCAAACAGGTAGCCCGAGCCAAGAATGCATAGCGCGGCCGTATACAGGATGCGCATGCTCGGAGGCAACTCGGAGTAATGGCTGTAGAGCCTGTGTAGTGGGGATTCGCTCATGGCGGTTTCCTTAAGTTTTGCACAGGAATTACGCGGGTACAGCGCATGCCGAATACCGCGGATTGCTTCCGAAACTTCGCGGGGCGGTGTGGGCTTGGTTCATTGCTCTGCATTGTCAATGCGTTTTCCAATTGTTTTTCCAATTCTTACTTGGATGGCAGAGGCACGTAGACGACGGCGCGCGCTTTTTGGCGAGCGTAATGCGCAGCTAGGCCGTCCAGATCCGCATCGTTCAGCCCGTCGAGCATGGCTGCCATGGCAGTGCTCTTGCGCTCGCCCTTCTGATAGGCGCGCAGCACTTTTTCCAGATAGTCGGCACGCTGCGACGCGAGGGCCGGCGAACTCGGATCAGTACTGTTGCCATCGACGCCGTGGCAGCGGTCGCAGCGTTGCGCTATCTCCGCCGTTGCCAGCGGTTTGCGTACTTTTGGCGATTGCGGCTGCTGGTTCGCGTAGTACGCCGCAAGGTTCTTGACAACTGCTTCATCTACAGACGCGGCGGGAGCCTTCATCGACGAGTCCGCGCGTGAGCCGTTCTTGTAGTCTTTCATCGTGGTTGCAAAATACTGGGCGTCCTGGCCCGCGAGGCTCGGTGACGTGGTCGTGCTCACGCCACCCTCGCCGTGGCAGCCGGCGCATGCGGCGGCCGCGGCCTTGCCCGCAGCCTGGTTGCCGGCGGACGGTGTCTGTGCTTTGGCGGGTTTCTGCATTGCATAGAAAAGCGCGATATTGTTGACATCCGCAGCGCTCAGTGCCGATACCAGCGTCTTCATCATGTCATGCTTGCGCTGGCCGTTCTTGTAGGCTTCGACGGCCGCCACGAAGTACTTGGGGTCGAAGCCGATCAGGTTGGACATGCCGGGCGTCTTGCTGATGCCGGTTTCGCCGTGGCACCCCGCGCAGCCGGCTGCTGCTGCTTTGCCCGCGCCGACGGGATCGGCCTTGGCAGGCGCGGCGCCTTTGGCGCTCGACGTGGTTACCGGTTGCGCCGGATCGGCGTTGGCGTAGTAAGCGGATACCTTCACGAGCGCGTCATCGCTCAG
>JANNPG010000536.1:0-2347 GCA_031399805.1 Betaproteobacteria bacterium
GCTATGTGCGATATCGCACGGAAAGCGCCTGGGCCGCGGATTATCCTTTTGCACCTAAAGGGGGCAGTCTCACACTCAATTGGAGGTCTAAAATGTCTCACATCCCGCACTTTCTCGTCACACTCGTCGTAGCCATCGGCCTGGCCGCCATCGGCGGCTCCGCGCTCGCCCAGTCCAAGGATAAGGACCGGAAAGAGCAGAGCGACACCAAGGGAAATAAGGACGGCAAGGAACAGAAGGTCAAGGCGCACAAGCAACACAACGGCAAGGACCTTGTCGGAGACAAGATCAAGAAGAATGGGAAGCACCAGTTACACCAGAACGGCAAGCATACCGCTTTCGTGGATGTCAAAGGCGGCAAGATCGCCGGCGTGACCGTGACGCACGCCGAGAAAGGCAACGTGCCGGTAAAGAAGTACAAGACCGCGAAGAAGATGGCCGAGGAGTCGGCCGGCGGCATACAACGGGTTTCGTTCGTCCTGGCGCAGGCGCAATACCTGGGGATGACATGGATCGGCTATTCATACTTCGACGATTGGGGCTACGAAACCATCTACTGGTTCCCGTACGACATGATCTACGACGGCGATACAGGGGCAATTGAGTACATTCCCGTCTATTAGCTCGTCAACATCGTCCGAGAAAGCCGCCGCTGGGCACCGGCGGCTTTTCATTTTTTGCACGACAGGAAATTCTATCCAGCCTTGCTCTCGATTCGCTGAGACGGCGCGCCGGGGGAGAATGCGGAAATCCTCGGGCGCGCGGCCGCGGTTCACCGCGAAAATCCAGGTAACCTCGCTTACGTAGAGATCGTTCTTCGAGTCGAGCGCGAGACCGTGCGGCGCGGCGATCAGTGCTATTTTCCGGGTATTTTGGGGGCGCTGCCTTTTCTATACTCAAACAAGATCAAGGCGCTTGCCGTGACAAGAGTGATGAGTGATTTAAGTCTTACTTCTTCTTGCCGCCGCGCCGCGCGATGAAATCAAGCGTGGCGCGCGCACACTCGTCGGGCGCGACCGCCGCGGTGTGGTAGCCGTCGACCTTGATGGCGACCAGCTCGGAATCGGGAATTTTTTTCTGGTACGCCTTGAATTCCGCGATGCTGCGCCGCTTGGTGTCGTTCGCAATGACCAGCGTCGGGCAGCGCACGGTTTTGAGTTCCGGATTCAAATCGACGCCGCCGACCCAGTTCACATAAGCGTGTCCGGTCGATACGGCGGTCTGTCCCATCAGATCGACCCACCAGTCCACGCCGCGTGGCGGCATCTTGCTGCCCAGCCGTCCGCCCATCGTCCAGCGCGACCAACTGCGCATGCCGTGCTTGTCCATGTGATCGAGCCAGCCGGGAACCGTGGGGCCCTTGACCGGCGAGCAGACGAGCGTCGCGGTCTTGATGAGATGCGGGTAGAGCATCGCGAATTTTAGCACCGGCATGCCGCCGCTCTTGCCGCCGACGACGTGCACAGGCTCATGCGGGGACAACGCGCCGACCTGGCGCGCGAGATCGTCCGCGAAAAGTTCGGTCGTGAATTCGAAAATCCTTGGGCACGGGCCCGGTCTGGCCGAAGCCGCGCTGGTCGTAGCGGATGACGCGGTACCTGCGTGAGAAATGCGGCACCCACGCACGCCACGCTTCGGTGTTCTCGGTGAAGCCGTGCACGAACACCACCGTCTCGGGTGTCGTCCACGCATCGGTGTGATCGTCGATCTTGTAGAAGAGCTTGAAGTCCGGCGGCAGATCGAGAAACGGCATGACTTTCCCCTGGTTGAACGGGCGCGCGCTGCGACGTTCGTTTTTTTGATTCTACCTTGCGGCTCGCCGCGCGCTCAACCTCTTTTCTGCGCGGCCGCGGTATCCGCTGTGCTACACTTTGCGTAGCCGTTCGCGCGCCTCGCCGGTGCATTGGCGCAGACGCCGACCTGGCGCGAGCAGGGAGTTGACGTCGTGTTCGGCAGCTGTCGCGCGTTGATCAGGCCGCGCGGCATGGGCGCCGAGCAGGTTGCGTACTGGGAGGCCTTGATGGCGAAAGTGGCCGCGCAGGACGAATGGCTGCGCGAACTCGAGCAAAATGCGCTCAGCCCGGCCTACATGAACGCGGAGGCGACGCGGAAATTTTTCGCGCAGCAAACCGAACAATTGCGCGCGATACTCGCCGAGCTCGGGCTCGCACGCTGAGCGGTGCGATAACGCCTGCCGCGCATCAGCGCGTACACCTGCATAACAATTACAACGGAGACGGAAAATGGCCAGCGCGGCATCCATGAAGAATGCGGTGAAAGAACTCTTTAAAGCGGACAAGGTCGCGCTCGGCATGATCGCGCGGATCGGGCGCTCCGGCGACATCGC
>JANNPG010000542.1:0-7150 GCA_031399805.1 Betaproteobacteria bacterium
GGTCGGCTTTAAGCCCGAGGCGTCGACCAGCACGCCGGATTTGACCAGATCCTCGTGGTACTTCTGCATGGTGGATAGCAGCTTCTCGTCCGGCATGACGCCGGCTTCCGAGTCCCGGGTGGCCTTGACTATGATCATGAATCGCATCGTCCTGTCTCATTGTCGTGTCAGTCTGAATTCCGGGCCGGGTCGCCAGTTTATATGAGTGGATTTACCCGCCGCGCGGCCGCGAAAATCGACCGTTCTCACCCAGTAGTCGAACGACGAAGCCGGATTTCGACAGCGTCCCGGTTAATTTTTCAGTTCCGCGAGCCGCCGCTCGATAAAACGCCGTTCGGGCTCCTGCCGGGTGAGTTCGAGCGCACGTTGGTAGGATTCACGCGCGCCAGCGTTTTTACTAAGCCGCCGGCACAGGTCAGCGCGCGCCGCATGCGCGAGGCGGTAATCCGCCAGATCGCCGCGCGCAAGGATGGCGTCGACGAGGGAAAGTCCCACTTGCGGCCCGTCGCGCATCGCGACTGCCACCTCGCGGTTGAGTTCGACGACCGGCGAGGGCTCCGCCTGGGCGAGCACATCATACAGACCGACGATTTCGCGCCAATCCGTCGCAGCGGCGCTCGTTGCTTCGGCGTGCACCGCCGAGATTGCCGCCTGCAGGCAGTACGGGCCGCGCCGGCGCTGCGGCAGCGCGCGCTCGATGAGCGCAATGCCTTCCGCGATCATTCCGCGGTGCCAGCGCGCGCGATCCTGCTCGTCGAGCAGGATCAGGTCGCCCGATGATGAAGTGCGCGCCGCGCGCCGCGATTCGTGCAGCAGCATCAACGCGAGCAGCCCCATCGCCTCGGGCTCGGGCAGCAGTTCGACCAGTAGCCGCGCGAGGCGGATCGCCTCAAGCGAGACATCGTGCCGCGTCAGCGATTCACCCGACGACGCGGAATAACCCTCGTTGAACACGAGGTAGATCACGCGCAATACGCTGTCGAGTCGCTCCGCCAGCTCGTCCGGCGCCGGCACCGAATAGGGAATTTTCGCGTCGCGGATTTTCGTTTTCGCGCGCACGATGCGCTGCGCGAGCGTCGGCGCGCCGGTGAGGAACGCCGCTGCGATTTCTTCGGTCGTGAGCCCGCACACCTCGCGCAGCGTGAGCGCGACTTGCGCGTCGGGCGGCAGCGCGGGGTGGCAGCACGTGAACATCAGTCGCAGCCGGTCGTCTTCGATGTCATCGGTGTTCGCCGTAGCGCTTTCATCGGCAATGCTTTCGACCTGCTCCGCGTGATCATCGAGTGCGTCGAACCACGCGCGCCGGCGCATACCGTCGATGGCCTTGAAGCGGCCAGCCGACACCAGCCACGCGCGCGGATTCGCGGGCACGCCGTCCTGCGGCCATTGCTCCAGCGCCGCCCTGAATGCATCGTGCAGCGCTTCCTCTGCGACGTCGAAGTCACCGAGCAGGCGAATCAGCGTGGCGAACACGCGGCGCGATTCGGCGCGGTAAACGCCGTCCACGATCCCGCGCATGTTTTTGATTGCTTCTCCGTTCATCGGCTTCCCATCCCGGTGCCGCATTAGTTTAAACCACGTCAAATCGTCTTTCCGGCAAATAGGCATTATTGTCCTGAAGGAATCGACGCCGACCCGCTTTAGCGTTCCCCAGGCTGTTCCTACACTTCATTTGTAGCTACAAATGAAGTATAGTACGGCAATGGACTTCGGGTGGGACGCCGGAAAAGCTGCCGTCAACTTACGCAAGCACCATGTCAGCTTTGAGGACGCCGCCCGAGTGTTTCTGGACCCGAACCGAATTGAAACTTACGACGGTCGGGATGTTTACGATGAAGATCGCTGGAAAACCGTGGGCATGGTCGCGCCTGCTTTGATCGCAGTCGTGTATACCGTGCGCGGCAAAGAAAGCGACGTCATCCGATTGATCTCAGCGAGAAAGGCCGATGCTCATGAGCGTGCGCAATACCGTGAAATTTAGATTGGACCCCAAAAATATCCAACCGCCGACCGCCGCGCAGCGTAAACGCCTGACCGCCATCGCAGCGATGCCCGACGCTGTAATTGACTACTCCGACATTCCGCGCCAGACACAGCCTGTCCAATGGACGCGGCCCAGCGCGCTGGTTCCCGGTGAGAACAAACAACAGATCACGCTGCGGCTCGATGCAGACGTGGTGAATTTTTTCAAAAAAACCGGCAAACGTTATCAAAGCCGTATCAACGCGGCACTGCGTGAATATGTGAAGGCGCATCGGAAAAGCGTATGACGGCGACGCCTGCTACGAGAGCATCATTGCTTCGAATTACTCGGTTCGAAATATGAAAACGCTGTCGCATAACTGGCGGCTCGGTCTGCTTGCCGCGGCAGGTATCGCGGTGGTGGTTTCCATTTTTGCGCACAGCATGCCGCAGCCGCGCGCTTATCATCTGCTAGCGGATGCCCGCACCTGCCTCGGCATACCGAACTTCTTTAACACCGCCTCCAACCTGGGGTTTCTGGCAATCGGCGCGGGCATGTTGATCTTGCTCTATACGTGGCGCCGGAAGTTCGACAGCATGTTTATCGAGCGCGGCGAGCTCTGGCTATTCGTGGTGTTGTATGCGGCGACCCTGCTGGTCGCGTTCGGTTCGGGTTATTACCATCTGGCGCCCGACAATGCGCGGTTATTCTGGGACCGGCTGCCGATGACGCTCGTCGCGTCCGCGTTCGTCGGTACCATCGTTGCCGACCGCTTCGGCGCGCGCGCGGGGGTGTGGTCGCTCGGCGTCCTGTTCGTGCTGTCATGCGGCTCGCTCGTCTACTGGCTGGCGACGCAGTCGCTGGCGCAGGACAACGTGTGGCCGTACATCGCCACCGTATACGGCAGCCTTGCGTTCGCGGTCGTCGCCATGGCGTTGTTTCCATCGCGTTACACGCATGCACACGCGGCGTGGGTTACGCTCGCGATTTACATTATCGCGATGGCGTTCGATACCTGGCTCGACGCGCCGCTCTATGCGCAGGGTGCGATCCTGAGCGGCCACAGTCTCAAACACCTGCTGGCGGCGCTCGCGTTGTTCTGGCTGGGCTGGGGCGCGTTGCCAAAACGCAGAGCAAAGCCCCCTATGCGTGAGGCGTTAGGTGGTTCTAGAGATTCTCCTCCCGCCTAACGCCTCTCATCTCTCCAAGATAAACAGCGCTGCTGTCAGCCTTGTGAGGCGGCCGCGATAAAGTTACGCCGACCCTGATTCATTCCGGCCAGATGCGCCGTCCCACCGCGGGCGAGCGCGGCGCATGCGTGAGTTGCGGCCGCACGCGCCCCATCCAGGTGGCGGGGTCACGCGCGTCGGCTTCGTGCGGCGCGAAATGTTGTTCGCGCGATTCGAGCGACACGAATTCGTGGAGTATCGCGTGTTTGTACTCGCCGGCGGTCGCGAGCAACTTGCGCGCGCCTATGCAGCCGGGCAATGCGGCGAGCAGCGGCAGCCGCTCCTGCGCGTACCACGCGCCCAGATCGTCTTCGACCGCGGGGCTGGCGGCGTTGTAATTTCCCATCTGGATCACCGGCCCGGGTGTCATACCGGGGCCGCGTTGCGCCACATCGGGTCCGTCCACGCGCGTCTCTTCGGCAAGAATGCACGCAGACGATAGTCGGCGCATGCCCATGAAGCGCTGGGTCTCGACGCTCTGACGCTGGAGCAGCTGACCGGGACTCGGATTGAAAAACGTATGCGCGGTGACGCCGCCGAACAGCGCCAGGTAGCCCGTGCCGACGCTACCGTGCCCGAGCTCATAGTGCGCCGCCCACACGTAACCCGGGCGCGCGAGCTTGTCGGGAATATGCACGTGATGAAACCAATCCAGATAATCGGATTTATGCTCGTCGGGCAGGTCGTACCAAATCGCCCATATCCCGCGGTCCATTATCGCTCCAATCGACAGTGTAAAGCAGTCAGAGCCCCAATCCCGCTACCGGGTGGCGGCCATGCGCACCCGCCGCGCCGCCTCTTCCGCGCGCGCATCATCGATTTCGCGCACCACGCTGTTGAGGTCGACGGGTTTCAGCGTCTGCGCGAAACGACCGGTCAGCTTGACGTCCGGCGTCAGCGCGCCGCTTTCATACAGCGACCAGATTTCTTTTCCATATTCGGTGGTGAGCAGTTCCGGCGCGTACCGGCCGAAGTAGTTCGTCAGGTTGCGCACGTCCCGTTCCAGCATGCTCTTCGCGTGGTTGTTGCCCGCGGCATCCACCGCTTGCGGCAGATCGATGATGACCGGGCCCGTGCTGCCCAGCAGCACGTTGAATTCCGAAAGGTCGGCGTGGACCACCCCGGCGCACAGCATGCGCACCACTTGCATCATCAAGGCATGGTGGTGGGCGCGCGCTTCGTCCGCGGTGAATTCGACGTCATCGAGCCGCGGCGCCGGTTCGCCATCGGCGCCGGTCACCAGCTCCATCAGCAAGACGCCTTCGTGGAAGTTATAGGGCGTGGGCACGCGCACGCCCGCGGCAGCCAAGCGGTACAACGCATCGACCTCGGCGCTTTGCCACGCTTCTTCCTGCGCTTTGCGCCCGTAGCGCGTGCGTTTTTCCATGGCGCGCGCGCGGCGGCTGTTCTTGGTCTTGCGGTTTTCGGTGTAATCAACCGCCTGGCGAAAGGCGCGCTTGTTGGCCTCCTTGTAGATTTTGGCGCAGCGGATGGCGTCGCCGCAGCGGACGATGAAGACCATCGCCTCCTTGCCGCTCATCAGCTGGCGGATGACGGCATCGATCACGCCATCTTCGACCAGCGGCTGGAGTCGTGCGGGGATTTTCATGGGGTCGCAGCGTGCGCGAGCCGGCTCTGTTGTCTCGGGGCCGCTATTATGGGGCTTTGCGCGTGCCGCCATGTGCTCATTTGCGTGCATTTGCCGCACCGCGCGGCCTGATGGCATGATGCCCATAGAGCACTTATGACCCGACTGCAACGATCCGATCCCGACCGCGCGGTGAGCGCGGGCATCCTCAGCGCGGAGCAGGCCGACCGGCTGGCGGAATTCATCGGCGCGTCGCCCGCCGCCGCCGTTGAGCCACGCTTTTTCTTCGTGCATGTGCTCGTTTACCTGGGCGGTATGATCGCCATCGGCGCGATGTCGCTTTTCATGACGCTCGGCTGGAACGCGCTGGGCGGCTGGGGCGGCTTCTTCACCGTCGTGTGCTACGGCGTGCTCGCCCTCGCGCTGACGCACCGGTTCATTGAACAAAAGCAGCTCGCGATCCCCGCCGGCATCATGGCGACCCTCGCCGTGGTGATGGTGAACAATAAGCGCGAATTGAGGCCAAATTGCACGGCTATGCGCAACATTTCACCGAGCCGCCCTTTATACTTATTGACAGAAGGCCGCGTTGCGGGAGCTGGTTGAGGCGAGGGAATAACCAATGCTTCGTTGCAAGACGTGACCTCGATGCGCAAGTGGTACACGGTGTCGTGGTTGGAGGCGACGGCGAATTTTAAAATGCTACATTGCAAGAAACCATAGCCCCGGATCTCATAGTCACCCGTGCGGGTTATGATCGATACGAGGAAAATGCGGATGCTTACTTTTTTGCATGACATATTTCAGCGTGCGCGGTTGATCCCGCCGCTACCCGCACCGGGCCGCACTGCCCGCCGTTCGCTTTTACGCGGCGCGCTGGTGGCCGCGGGCCTGATGTTCTGCCTCGCTGCGCCTGCCGCCGAGCTGCCGGTGTTTGACGCGCACATCCATTACAGCCACGATACCGTCGACGTGCTGCCGCCCAAGGACGCCGCTGCCATCCTGCGCAAGGCCGGCGTGAAGCGCGCGCTGGTGTCGAGCTCGAACGATGAGGGCAATCAAAAACTTATTGCCGAGGCGCCGGAGATCGTGCTCTCGTCGCTGCGCCCGTACCGCACGCGCGCCGACACCAGCGGCTGGACGCGCGAGCCGGCGATCATCACCTACATCGAAGATCGCCTGCAGCGTTACAAGTATGTCGCGATCGGCGAGTTCCACCTCTACGGCGCCGATGCCGACCTGCCGGTGCCGCGGCGCATGGTCGAATTGGCGAAACAGCACAAGCTGCTGTTGCATGCGCACTCCGATGTCGAGGCGGTCGAGCGCTTGTTCAGGCAATGGCCCGAGGCGCGCATCCTGTGGGCGCATTCAGGCTTCGAGCGCCCGGAAAAAGTGCGCGAGATGCTGCGCAAACACAAGAATCTGTGGGCCGACCTGGCATTTCGCAACGACCAGGCATCCGGCGGCAAGGTGAACCCGGAGTGGCGCGCCGCGTTCATCGAATTCCCCGACCGCTTCCTGATCGGCACCGATACCTACGTCGCGGAACGCTGGCACTACGTTAACGAGCATGCCAACTGGTCGCGTGCCTGGCTTGCCGACCTGCCGCCGGACGTGGCCGAGCGCATCGCCTACAAGAACGGGGACGCCCTGCTGGGGAGCCTAAAGCCGTGAGTGTCGGTGCGCGAGTGCGGCGCGGCCTCGTTACATTGCCCGCGCTGCTGCCCGCGCTTTTTTCCGGGGTGGCATGGGCCTGCACTCCCGACTTCAAGGACGCGCAGACCGTCGAATCGGCGCGCTACGTGCTCGCATGGCGCACGCAGCCGGCGCCGATTGTCGTGGGCAGGCATTTCTCGTTCGATCTCGTGGTCTGTCCGAAGGCTGGTGCGCCGCTGCCGCAGAGCCTGCGCATCGATGCGCAGATGCCCGAGCACCGGCACGGCATGAACTATAAGCCCAGCATCAGCCGCGTTGGCAACGAACCCGGCCGCTTTCGCGCCGACGGCCTTATGTTCCACATGCCCGGCCGCTGGGAACTGGCGTTCGACCTCGGTGGCGGCGAGCGCCTCACGCGCAGCCTGATCGTCGAGTGATGCGCGCGTGTTGCGCCGCGGTCGCCGTCATCGTCACTGCGTCATTAGGCGTGGCGGGCGCGGTGCTGGCGCAGGCCGATGGCCTGCTCGATTTCACCCCGGCCGAAGTCGCCGCGATCCTGCGCCACGGGCCCTGGCCGGTCGAAACGGCGCCCGACCCAAGTAACCGCCTGTCCGGCACACCCGCAGGCGAGGCCCTGGGGCAGCGCCTGTTTTTCGACCCGGGCCTGTCGGCCAACGGGCGCATCGCCTGTGTGAGTTGCCACCACCCGCCGCG